>NZ_JBLTIM010000024.1:0-50335 GCF_055362665.1 Lactobacillus fornicalis | reverse complement strand
CACCTAAGTTCTTAATTCCCTCATCGGCAGTTGCTGGTAACTTACCCTTTTCAGTGTTAACTGTTTGGGTTTCTATCTTGTCACCATATTCTTCTGCTTGACCAGGACGTTTTACTGTTATAGTAACATTCTTTTCAGAACCATCTCTGAATATTACTCGAATTGGAACACCATCAACACTTTGACCTGGCTTAAGGTTCTTAACCATATCTGCAGCATCATCGCCCCATTCAATTCGACCACCATCAGCAATAATTTGAGCTGGGGTCTTATCTGGGCCATCGGTAAAGCTTACGTGATCAATACCTTCTGAAGCATCTGGCAAACTACCGTCATCAGTTGGTACCTTTTTAGGAGTAATAGTTGCATCATCACTAATACCATACTTGTGAACTGGAATAGTTACTTCCTTCTTTGAACCATCTGGGAAGGTAACAGTTGCTGGAACATCAACATCAGTACCTGGTTTAGTTTGGTCAACTGTCTTTTGAGCATCTTTACCCCATTCCACTGTAGTGTCTTTTGGTAACTCATCATAGTTCTTAATACCATCTTTAGCTTTTTCAGGTAATTGACCATTGTGATCAGTATTTACCTTTTGTGTTTGAACATCATAGTCATCTGCTTGACCATGCATGTGTACTGGGATAGTTACATCTTTAGTTGAACCATCATCAAATGTTACAGTGGCTGGAACTTCTCTAGTTTCACCTGGTTTCATACCCTTAACCAAGTCTGAAGCAGGAGTACCATCTTTATCTTTACTCCAATCAACTCGTTTAAGATGTGGAATATTATCAACATCTTGAATACCCTTTTTAGCGTCTGGGAGTGAACCATCCTTGTTCAAGTCAACTGGTTGAGTCTTAATATCAACATCATCTGCTTGACCATGTAAGTGAACGATAACATCCATACCTTCACTCTTAATTGAACCGTCTGGGAAGACAACATCTGCTGGAATTGAAACTGTATCACCTGGAGTCATATTCTTAACAATTTCTTGAGCTGCAGTCTTGTCTTTCCATTCAGCATGAGTGCCATCAGGAAGTTGTGGAGTCTTAAAGTCAATTGCTTTATGTAGGTTAGCTAATCCATCATCAGCATTTTCAGGTAATGTTCTATCTGGTAAAACGATAGGTTGCTTAACGATAGGATAAGTATCAGCGTCATTAGCAATAGTTACTGGAATTTTAACGTTAGCAGTGGTTTTATCTGGATAAATTACTACAGCATCAAATTCCTTAGTTTGTCCAGTAGTCATCTTACCTAATTCACTCATGACTTGGCCTGGATTTGCCCAAACAACATTAGTTCCGTCAGGTAAAGCTGAAATAGTTTTATCATCTTGTTTTACGGAATCTTTCAAGTTGGCAATACCAGCTTTAGCTTCAGGTAAAGTACCTTTTGCGGCTTTAATGCCTTGAGTAACAGGAGTATAGACTTCATTATCAGCATTTATATGAATTGGAATACTGATTGTTTCATTTGAACCATCTGGATAAGTTACAGTTGCTGAAAATTCTTTAGTTTGACCAGGTAAGCCGTGCTTTACAAAGTCATCAACATCTGTTTGCTTATCGAAGTTAACATCAGTTCCTGCTGGTAATTGTGGATTAGTAGCATCTTTATGTAAGTTAGCTACACCATCTTCTGCCTTTGGACTTTCACCAGAATTAATCTTAATTGTTTGTACGTCTGGTGTATTCAAATCAGCTTCTGACTTAACCATTACTGGAATAGTAACATCCCTAGTTGAACCATCTTTAAAGGTAATTGTAGCAATTCCAGTAGTCAATCCAGTCTTAGATAAATCAGGTGCACTCTTCCAAACAATTGCAGTATCAGGATTTTGATCTTTAAGAACTGGAGTTAGGTTTGGATAGTTCTTACCATCAGTTGTAGTTTCAGTTTTAGCATTAGCAATACCATCTACTGCTGGATAGTTCTTGATATCATCTTTCCACTTAGCAACAATTGTTCTAGTATCTGTCCGCACATCAATTTTATCCTTGTAGTCATTTGCAAGACTAGAAACTTGAACAGTTACAGGAACTTCCTTAGAAGAACCATCCTTGAAAGTAACAATAAGTGTTGCAGGTTTTGAACCAGCTGTTTCTGTATCTACCTTTTCTTTCCAAGCATAAGTAGTGCCATCTGGCATATCACTTGTATTTGTAATTGCATCTTCTGCACGATTTGTACCAGATAAATCTTCATGCAAGCTAGCCTTGATAGTTCCACCCTGTGGATTATAGTCATCAGCCATTTGTTTTACTGTAATATTGATGGCTACTTCGTTGCTTGAATCATCGTTGTAAGTTACGACAACAGTTGCTGGGACAACTCCAACTTTTGAAGTATCAGGTGTGTTATTCCCCTTCCAAGTAACACTCTTAACATTCTTAATGGTATCGAAATCCTTAATTCCCTTTTGAGGATCCGGAGTTTCATTGACATAAACTGAAAAGTCTTGGCCTTCAATTGGATTCTTTTCAGCATCTGATTCCCCATTATCAGTGACAATAACAGTAACTGGTACAACTTTGTGACTATTATCTGGGAATGTTACTTCAACGTAGCCAACTTTTTGCTTAGGAGCAGAAGTATCTGGTGCACCATTGTACCAAATCACATCAGTACCGGCTGGCAATTGAGGATTTTCTTTACCAGCTTGATCAGCGTTGTAAACACCCTTTCTTGCCCAGCTCTTATCACTAATGTTAGTGCCTTTAGCTACAGTAATTGTTGTTGTTTCAATTGGATAACGATCAGCATCACTTTGAACATTTACCCAAACTTTTTGTTCATTTATAGATCCGTCTGGATAAGTTACTACAACAATACCAGTAGTCCAGCCTGCCTTAGAAGCATCTGGAACGAATCCATTTCTCCATCTAAATGTAGCCCCAGTTTGTTCATCAGCATTCAAAATACCTTTTCTAGCATAACTAGAATCGCTCATATCTTGTCCAACATAAGCATATTGAATATTTGGCTGTAGAGTATGCTTTTCAGCATCTGATTTTTGGTTATCAGTAACATTAATATTTACTTCAACTACTTGGGAACTTCCATCTGGAAATGTTACTTTTACATGGCCTATCTTCTTGTTAGTTACACTAGTATTAGGTACTCCACCTTCCCAAGCATAAGTAGTACCGTCTGGCAACTGTGGAGTTGTTCCCCAAGCCTTATCGGCATTGCCAATACCATCTTTGGCACGATTAGTAAGATCAGTGTTTATTGGGACAGTAATGTCTTGAGTAATAATTTTATACTTATCTGCATCACTAATAACATGAACAGTAACATTAACACTGTTTTGTGAACCATCCGGATAAGTTACCACTACAGTTGCTGGCTTGTCACCGCTAGTTGAAGTATCAACCTTGCTTGCCCAAGTGTAAGCACTTGAATCAGTTGGCAAATTAGTTGACTTATCCTTGTCAATTGCGTCAATTGCACGATTAGTTAAATCTTCATTCAACTTAGCATTGATATCTTTACCAACTACAGTTGATACGTTAGCATCTTCATAAACGTTAACAGTAACATCAACTACTTGAGTTGTTCCATCTGGATAAGTTACTTTAACTTGACCACGTTTTACCCCACCATCTTTAGTAGAAATTGGTGTACCTTGCCAGTCATATTTAGTACCATCTGGTAGCTTGGTGTAAGTTTTACCATCTTGGCTTGCATCCCCATCACGGTTAGCAATTAAATCTTCAGGATTTACAGTATCATTCTTTTTAACATTTAAAGTCTTAGAAACTGCGTTGTATTTTTCATTGTCCCCAATAACGTGAACAGTCACTTCAACTGGGTCTGACTTAGAACCATCTTCATAAGTTACTTGAACATAACCCTTGTGATCACCAGGCTTAGTAGTATCAACTGCTGGGTGAGTATCATCAACTACCCAATTGTAGCCAGTAGTCTTGTCAGCTGGTAATGAATCGTGATTAGTGATTGCATCATATGCATCATCGCCATCTAATTTATGGCTATTATCAACTTTAATAGTGCCTGCTTCAGGAGTGTACTTGTCAGCGTCAGTAATTACATCCTTAACGTTTAAGTCAACAGTCAAGTCAGTAGTGGTGTTATCTTTATAAGTTACAGTGATAACACCTTGCTTCTTATCAAAGTCAACACTCTTCCAAGTAGCCTTGCTAAATGTTGGTTCGTAATCAGAATCAGTAAAAGTAGTAGAACCTGGCTTCAAGTTAGAAATAGCATCTTTATTAGTAATGTATTGACTTGCATCTTGACCAACTAAGTTTTGATCACGACCAACAGTAATTGGACTCTTAACAGTAGGTCCTAAAGGAGCAACTGTGGTTGCAAATGCACCAGCACCACGTGGAGTTTCGATTCTAACGCGAACACCTTCTTTATTAAGGAGTGGCTTAGCTAAGTTAATAGTAAAGTTACCATTATCATCAACATTGCCGCGACCTAATTCATTGTTATTTGAATCGTAAACTACCGCAACAGCACCAGTATCAGTAGATTCATCTACAACGCTACCCTTTAATTGTGCACCGTTGTCAGTAAAGCCTTGACCTTCACCAGTAATTGATGGCTTGTTAACTTCACGAGTTGAGAATTCGAGGTAACGTAATTTACCGTTTCTGATAGCATTGTTAATACTTACAATGTTGTTATAACCAGCTTGTTGATATTCAGAGTGTAAAGTGGTACCAGTAATAGTCCCTGAGCCATTTAATGGCAATTGAACCCGCTTAAAAGTACCCATATTAGTAATACTTGAAGTTGGGTTAAGCATTGCACGTACTGAGTCGTTAGTTGCTACTAATTGACCAGGTAATGAGAAGATACGACTGTTTTTACTGCCATTTTGACTAATATCAAAAATTACGTCAGCAGTGTTATCGAAATTAAAGTTACCATTTGCACCATATTGGTTAACTAATGATAAAGTACCGTTACTACTATCTCTTAAAATAAAAGTACCACGCTTGTAAACATTTAATTTGCTACTGCCACCAACTCTTAAAAGTGCTTGGCTATTCCCAGAACCTCTTACGTTGTTGATACCAGTTGAGTTAACTTCTAAACGAGCACCAGAATTAACATTGACAGTAATTGGTCCCCAAAGTGAAAGAGCACCACCATCGTTGTTCAAATAGAAGTCACCATCACGGTTAATAATCATTTGACCATTATCAGTGCTAAAATCGCTATCACTAAGCTTTTGACCAACGTTCAATGTTACCTTGTTATCCATACGTAAAGTATAGTCACGAGCGCCATCATTGATAATTAACTTACCAAAGACATTTAATTGGGTACCGTCATTACGAAGGAAGATTGAGTTATCAGTTTGGGCTTCCTTAGGGTTGTTAAGAGTTACAGTAGCGCCTTTTTCAATCGTAGTATTAGCAGCACCTAAGTAAAGAACAGAGCCATCACCCCAACTAGAGTTACCATTACCGTTTAAGTTAGTGACACGATTGTTAGGCATACTGAAAGTTGCATTTGAACCTGCATGGAAAATCACAGTACCGTAGTCAGCACCATTTGATAAAACTGCGACTTTAGTTCCATTATCTGGCAAACCATAAGTTGTATGTAAATAATTAGCGTTTAAAGTGGCGTTTTCACCAACTTCAATTTTACGATTGTTACTATCAGAACGTTCAGTTGTTAAAACTGCACCATGGTCTGTGTTAACTGTTACATTAGCATTTGGACTAATAGTAATCCATTGCGCTTCAACACCAGATCTGTTACCACCAGTTTCGGTATATATAGTCTTGTTAGCAAGTGTTGAATAGTAAGATGCACCAGAATTTAAGTTGTCAGTACCAGAAAGAACAATTTCTGCGTTTACAGCATATGCAGCTTGGCCAGCATAAATTGTTACATCATTTAAGGTAATTCTGTGAACTGCACCGCTAGCTTCAGCAATCTTGGAATTTCTGTCATAACCTGTCAAGAAAGCAAAAGGTCCAGTAGCACTCTTTGAAAAGAAAGTACCATTATTAATAGTCCAATCTGCAGTTTTATTACCAGCAGGGTTCATGTAATAACCAATTGATCCCATGTCTACAGTATGGCCATTACCATTAATCGTTAATGTACGTGAAGCAATATTATAACGACTTACATTATTTTGATAATTATTACTGCTAAAATCTGCATTTATGTTAATAGTAGAAATCGTAGAATTTCTTAATGCCCTATCAAAGTCATTCCAATTAGAAACTTCTTGAACAGACGCATCATTAGTAGCTTTACTTTCAGCCAAAGCATCGGTATTTGCAGCTCTTTCTGTCCCACTTACCTTTAATTCAGTTGTATTATTGTTAGCTACTTGACTATCAGTGTTGCTACTTTCAGCAGAAGTTGCTTGATTAGTAGCTACTTCATCTTTACTAGTATTTTGGCTATTATTGCTTGATTGACTAGTACTTGCTTCACTTTCTGTTGATTGTGAAGAAGATGATGCTACTTTACTTTCATTAGTTGCACTACTTTCTGAACTTGCTTCCTGACTTGTATTATCAGCTGAAGAACTTGTTGAAGAAGTAGTAACTGGTAAAGTATCAGCCTTCGCTGTAATTGATTGGCTAGTTAAAAAAACTGTGGTCCCCATTAACACAGAAACTAGCCCCACACTTAACTTTCTCAAAGAAAAGTGTTGTTGTCGATCAGTAGCCATTTTCATGGCCCTCATCTTTTTATTATTTTTAGAAAGCATTATTATTCCTCCCAATACATTTCTATATATATTTATTCATCTAAGACAATATTAATACATTTGGCTACTTATTTCAATGTGGTATACAGCCTGAACCTTACCCCCCCATGGAGTTAAACGTTTTCTAACTATTGGGTTATAATTATCCTTTCAATTAATTATGTAGTTATAAATACCGCCAACTATTTTATTAAAACAAAGTAAATATTTATTTACATATATACTTTTTAACGTAAAATAATGTTTTTAGGGGGTTGTTTATTTTTCTATAATTATCCGTTTAGGGGACGGGATTAACGTTTTATGGAGGAAATAAACAATTATGATTCGTAAACATTTAGTTAGTGCTGGAATTACAGCACTAGCTGCAGTTATATGCATATGCACTGCTTTAATGTGGTTAGCTGGGTTAGCTTCTCCACTCGTATTAAGTTCAACTGCAATATTAATTATTTTAGGAGTTATTACTGGTAGTTTAATCCCTACAATCTTAATTACCTGGTTAATTATCGGGTTAACTACTATAGGAGCAGCTATTTTACTTATCGGTTACGTTGTTATCGATAATTCCCAAAAAATTCTTTTATTACTTACCTATCCTTTAGTTGCTTCTCTTACAGCTTTAGCTAAAACAATCATTGGACATTGGGGCTGGATTGACCGTGATCGCAACGCAATCGAAAGCTACCTCTCACATTATGATCCAGTTGTAAAATTACAAACGACATATAATGCCGCAAAACTATATCACAAAGAAGCAAAATTTATTGCTAATGAAAAAGAAGCCAACTTGCGTATTCACTTAGCAACTGTTCATTGGGTTCATAGTAACCAATTTAAGCAATTTCATGATATTGAATACAAAACTGTTTTAAGACGAATTTCAAAAGTTTTAAAGCAATTGCGCTTTCCATCTGAACAACTATATTATATTGGCAATTCAACTTTTTTGATTATTTCATATGCCTTAGCTGAAGATACTTATATATATAAAAATAGGCAAACTAAACAAGCTCTAGAAGCATTAGAGGTTGAAAACCACAATCCTCAATTTAAATGGGGTACCTTAAAAGTAGATCAAACTAATGTAAGTTCATATACCGAATTAGAACACGCTTTACGTCACTTGACCCGTGATATGGAAACTGACTTAGTTGTTGAATACTTAAAGGGGGCTGAAATAAATGGTTAATTTCTTCTTTATTTTAGCCGATGTCATTACGATTCTTTTTGCAATATTAATCATCATCTTATTAGTATGTCAGTGGGTCATTTATTTTAGAGTAGAAAAAACAATTCTAAGTAAAGAAAGTTCCTACGAAAAGGAGGAACAAAATGCTTAGCGAAGTATTGATGATAATAACTCTTATTTCAATCTGGCTCTCAATATTGATGTCAATGATTACACTTGGTGGAGCAACACACTTTTGGTTAAAGCAATCAAAAGTCTTGGTTGATGTAAAACCACTAAAAAAATATCCTAAAATTTCAATTATTGTTCCTGCTCATAATGAGGAATTAGTAATTGCCCAAACTACTCAAGCTTTATTAGACTTAAATTATCCTAAAGATAAGTTAGAATTATTACTTTATGCCGATAATTGTGTAGATAAAACTGCCGATGTCATGCGGTCAGTGACAGCATCAGCACAAAAAAATGGTTATCATATTCAAATTATTGAGCGCAAAGGTACTGGTGGTAAAGCTGGCGTATTGAATGATGCCTTGAAAATTGCCAAAGGTGACTACTTAGCAGTTTATGATGCTGATGCAATGCCAGAAAAAAATGCACTATACTTCCTAGTTAGAAAAGCACTTGAAAATCCGCAAAAATATGTGGCAGTTTTCGGACGTAATAAAACAAGAAATGCTGAACAAAATTTCTTAACTCGTTGTATTAATCAAGAAATTGTTGTTACCCAACGTATCCAACATTGTGGAATTTGGCATTTATTCCAAATTGGCCGTATTCCTGGAACTAACTTCATAATCCAACGAAACTTTGTTAAAGAAATCGGTGGTTGGCGTAATGGAGCCTTAACTGAAGATACAGATATTTCATTTAAAATTATGCAATCAGGTAAATTAATTGCCTTAGCATATAATTCCGAAGCGTTTCAACAAGAACCTGAGCGATTACATGACTATTATTTCCAACGCTTACGTTGGGCTAAGGGAAATTATCAAGTGGTCATTAATAACTTTGTTCATTTATTTGATTGCTCTAATTGGCGAGTAAAACTAGAAACATTATATTATTCATGTACTTTCTTTTGGTTTAATGCTGCTATTATTTTATCCGATTGGATTTTCTTTTCTAATGTCATCGCCTTAATTATTCGTCTATTTAATCCAGAGTTTCAAATTCCGTTTACCTTTGGAGAAAGTAATATTTTAATCACACAATTATTACTACTCAATTGGTTGTTCATGATTATTTTATATTTATTGCAAATCAATACTGCTATGTCAACTCAGTATGGTCAAGCAACCACTCACCAAATATGGCTTGGATTAGCTTCATACTTTACTTATTCACAATTATTTATCATAGTTTCTGTTCATGCAGTTTGCTCCGTTATATTAGATGATCTTTTTCACAGAAATAAAACTGTTTGGGTTAAAACGCGGCGTTTTAATGATTAATGGAGGATATCATGAAGCAAAAAATCATGTGGGTAATTTTACCGATCATTATTGCAAATTATATTGCGACTTTTTACTTTATTAGAACTAAAAATCCTGAACAAATACAGATAAAAACATATCAAGATTGGAAAAAGAATTATTTAGTTACTAAGAACTCAAATCAAGTATTTGTCAATGCTGGAACAAACAAGCACCCTGTTGCATTATCTGAAGCACAAGGATTTGGCTTAATTATTACAGCTAAAGCTGGTAAACGCGGTTGGGCAAGTGAGACGGAATTTGATAAGTTACTAAATTATTATCTTGCACATCAAGACTACGTAGGTGACCACCATACTCAAAAAGTTAGTTTAATGCAGTGGAAGCAATATTATAACCATCATGGTAAGTGGGTCAGTGAATACAATAGCGCTACTGATGGCGACTTATATATCGCCACTGCTTTAAATACAGCTGCTAAAGTATGGCCGCAAAAAGCAAACTATTACCATAGTCTAGAAGCAAAACTAGCCAATGATATTTTACGTTACGAGTATAATCCACAAACTGGCGCCTTAACAACGGGGGATTGGGTTAGATTAGATTCTTACTATGCCAACTTAATGAGAACTTCTGACGTATTGCCTTTTGTTTTTACTAACTTAGCTAAAACGACTGGGAATAAACAATGGTATGCTGTCCAAGACTCCATGCTAGAAAAATTAGTAAAATTATCAAAACAACATAAAGCAGGATTAGTTCCTGATTTTGCTTGGGTAGGAAGAAATTATGCCAAACCAGTTGCACCAAAAACAATTGCCGGAAAAAATGATGGCTATTATGCCTACAATGCTTGTCGCGTTCCAATTATGTTAGCAAAAAGTGAAAGTCCCAAAGCAAAATTTGTGGAGAAGCGTATATTGCATTACTTTTCTAAACAATACAATGTCTTTGGTGGCTACAAGTTAAATGGTGAACGCTTAGTCAAAAATCAATCACCTAGCTTTAGTGCTCCAATCTTTTATGCAGTCAATCAATATCGTGGCCAAGGCTATGACAACCTATTCGTCAGCCAAAAATATATTTTCAGCAAAGCTTTACCTAAAAATGATTACTATGGAGCCACTCTTACTACTTTAGTTGCGGTAGAAGGTTGGGAATAATTTCCTTCGCTTATTACTTGCACCCTAGTTTTTAGATATGATATTCTTAAATAAATTAATACCAGGAGGGATAATAAATGATTAAAATTAGTCATTCTCAATTAAATAACTCCCTTTCCTCAACCTCATTGATAGCTGTGGTTGGGTAATTTGGTATTTTCAAATTTAAGATATTACTACCGACTCTTTCAACCACTAAGTTATAGTAACTTAACCAATGAAAGGGTCGTTTTTTATTGCCAAGAGAATGGAGTAACAAGATGAAACAACAGCCTAAAGAGCATTTAAAACGCTCACTCGGTTTTGGATCTGCAATTTCAATTGTTATTGGAACAATTATTGGTTCCGGAATTTTTTTCAAACAAGGATCAGTTTTAGATAGTGCTGGAAATTCAACATTAGCAATTTTGGCTTGGATTTTAGGTGGGATTATTACTTTAGCCGGTGGTTTAACCATTGCAGAAATTGGCGCACAAATGCCATACACCGGTGGTCTTTATATTTATATTGAAAATATTTACGGAAGAATTGCTGGTTTTTTAGCTGGTTGGATGCAAATAATAGTTTATGGTCCTGCAATCATTGCATCAGTTGCTGGTTTTATGAGTATTTTGCTAACCAACTTCTTTGGATTAGGAACTGAATGGCGTATTCCTTTTGCTGTTAGTTGTATAGTTTTAATTGGACTAATGAATCTTTTAGAAAACAAAATTAGTGCTCTTTTTTCTGTAGTAACAACTTTAGGTAAGTTAATTCCTATCGCTGCTATCATTATTTTTGGACTTTTCTGGGGAAATCAAAATGCACTAGGACAAACAATGACTGAAATTAACCAATCTACTGGGAATTTTGGTGTAGCGGTTCTAGCAACTTTATTCGGGTATGATGGTTGGATTTTAATTGCTAATCTAGGTGGCGAAATGAAGAATCCTCAAAAATTACTTCCTAAAGCCATCATTTTAGGGATTACTTGTGTCTTGATTATCTATACATTAATTACTATTGGAATTTTACGCTTTTTACCAGCTGAACTAATTCATCAGCTCGGCGAAAATGCTCCTGCTTATATGACTACAAAAGCCTTTGGCCCAATTGGTGGTAAATTAATGTCAGCTGGAATTATTATTTCTATGCTTGGAACTTTAAATGGTAAGATGTTAACATTTCCACGAATAGTCTTTGCAATGGCAGAAAGAAAGGATATTCCTTTTTCAAAATCTTTAGCCTTTTTAAGTAAAAAAGGCAAAGCCCCAATAAATGCAACTATTTTTGTTTCAATACTAGCTTTTGCAATGATGTTATTTTTCAATCCAGATCGTCTATCAGATTTATGTGTGTTTACTGTTTATTGTTTTTATTTACTTGCCTTTTTCGGTATTTTTATTTTACGTAAACAAAACAAAAACAGACCATTCTCAACACCACTTTATCCACTAGTCCCAATTGTTGCAATCGCTGGCGGAGTTTTTGTTTTAAGTTGTGAGTTAATCAATGATTTTCATGGAGTTATTTTATTCTTGGGATTTGTAGTTTTAGGTTTACCTATTTTTTATCTAGTAAAAAGATATTACGGCGAAAAGATTTAAAGAAAAAAGCACCAATTGGTGCTTTTTTCTTTAACTAATCTTCCTTTTTAGCTTCATTTAATGATTTCATAATTGAAGGATTCTTAGAATGGCAATCTTTCAACATTTGTAAATCTTCTTCATTTAGTTCTACAACATACTTACTCATAGTAGTTTCCTCTTTTCGATTGTAGTAATACCTAAAACTAGGTTAGTTTAAATGTACCACTTTTTGAAGAAGATGGTTCACTTAAATAAACTAAAAATTGTTTACAATTTACAAGACATCGTTATCATAGTTACTTCAGGGTATTTTTCCATTTCTCCTGTTGGTTCAAAACCTTGTCCTTGCCAAAAATGTTTACCTGAATAATTTTTATCAGAATAACTTAAAATTATTTCTTTAATCTTGAAATTTACTAAATGCATTTTTAGAGACCTAATTAATGCACTTCCTAATCCACGACCAGTAGCTGATTTTTTCACCATAAACCATCCAATTATTGCAGCATCTTCTTCTGGAAATTTTAAAATCAATTCACAAAAAGCTATCAATTCTTTACCTTTCCAAAAGCCCCAAAACTGCTTTGAATCTTGTGACAAACCACTATCCGGCAAGGCTGTTAACAGATGTTTTAAATGTTGATAACTCAAAATTTGCCCCATTTGCTTAAAATATTGTGGCTGAGTCTGACAAAGTTTATAAATTTGGAATAAATCCTGTTCTGATAACAGGCTTGCACTAATTCCTTGAGGCAAGCTAGCTTTAAAATCCATACTTATTCCATTTCTAATAAAATTTAATTACCTGTTGATTCATATCCACTTCTGCCTTAATCCCAAAAGGAATAATGCAGCGTGGTGTACTGTGTCCAATATTTAAGTTATATACAATTGGTAAGTCAGCATTCTTAATCTCTTCAAGTAATATATCCTTATATTCTTCATAATATACTTTATCTTGTGGTTGTCCTACCAAAACTCCATTAACTACATCAAAAATACCATAATTAGCTAAAGCTCGAACCATTTTGCGATATTTTTCTGGAGTAGATTTTGCTTCACTGGACTCTAAGAGTAAAATTTTTCCTCGCCATTCATCAAGACTAGGGAATAAATGATATTTTTGAGTTAAAGAGACAGTGTCTTCATAGCGTGAATTATCAAAAAAATCATACAGTGATTCAATACAGCCTCCCAAAATTTCACCACTAAATTGTTTTGTTCCTCTTAAAAGTTCAAAACCTGTATTTTTATGGCTAATTCGTGGACTGCCAACTGCTTGCCTGCTAAAGTCACTTCTTTCTTCATACCAAACATCACTTGGGTGAATTTCTTTAATAGTACCTGTACTTATTAGTTCTTCAAAATAGCTCTTACTATATGGCAACATTTCTCGATCTAATTCACAGACATCAGTTAAAAAGGCTTGTCCATAAAAAGTTTT
The DNA here is from genome assembly GCF_055362665.1 of Lactobacillus fornicalis. NCBI lineage: Bacteria > Bacillati > Bacillota > Bacilli > Lactobacillales > Lactobacillaceae > Lactobacillus > Lactobacillus fornicalis. The sequence goes on along the minus strand of NZ_JBLTIM010000024.1, from coordinate 36,799 downwards.
TAGTCCCACTTTATTGAGCATGAAGTGATTTTTGGTAGTATCAGAAAATCCTAAAAAGCTTTTTTGCTTAACAGCTTCCTTTAATTCATCATGTTCAAAGAAATATGGCAATAATCTATAAGTATCATCCCCACCAATTGCACATAAAATCATGTCAATTGAATCATCTCTAAAGGCAGCTAGTAAATCTTCAGCTCGTTTTTCAGGATGTTTCTTGATATAGTCTATGCCTTTTAAACTATGGGGCATAAACTCTACCTTTAAGCCATAATCTTTTAGTCTTTTTAAGCCTAATTTTCGTTCATGGGATACTGCATCTTCACCTAAAACACCACTTGATAGGCTGACAATCGCAACTTTTTTTACTTTCATAACTGACACCTCACAATGTAATTTAAATTATGAAGTATTATAGCACAGCAAAATTTAATCCCAAACAAAAACCACCCAGTTATAAAAAATGAGTGGTTTTAACTTAATACATTTTTTCTTTTTCTAAAATGTCATCAATAACATCTTGCAAAGTTATTGCCTTCATCTGATTAAAAGCACTATTTTGAATCTGTTCATAAAATCCATTTAAACTTGTTTGAATATTACGCCCCACTGGACATTTAAGATTAGTTTGGGGATCAACATGAATTAATTCATGATCCATATCTATTGCCATATAAATCTCAAACAAAGTAATAGCACTTGGCTTTCTAGTTAATTTGGCACTTGCTTTCCCCTGCCTAGTTTCAATTAAACCTACATTGCGTAAATCTGACATTAATTGTCTAATAATACTTGGATTTGACTCAATACTAGCGGCAATTGCCTTACTAGATAAATCCCCATTTTTAAAAATTTCTAAGTAGCTGAGTAAGTGAATAGCATCACTAAATTTATAAGAATACTTCATGTCACTTATTCTAACTTGTTAATTTTTAACGTGCAAGTATTTCTTTAATTGCAGCTTCTAAAGATAAGCTTGAATGACCTAAAACATCAGCTAAATCGGTTGTATCTTCATCAAGTGCCCCATCATAAATTGGTTGTTCAAATGATGCAAATAAAGTTGCCATTTCAGGTTTTAACCCAGTATTTTCAAGATACTTCACATATTCATCTTGACTCACATGCTTAATTTCAAAGTTATTTCCAGTTGCAGCCTGCAATGCATGACCTAAATCTTCATAGTTGGCACGCTTACCTGAAAATTCATAAATTTCTTTTGAAGTTTCTGCTGTTAAAACATTTACTGCAGCTTCAGCATATTCACGCTCTAAAGCCCATCCAGCATAGCCCTTTGCCCAGTAAAGTGCCGCTTGCTTATTTGCACCACTTTGTAAAAAGCCCATTTCATTTTCAAGATACCAATTATTACGCAAGAAAGAATGATGAAGTCCGGCTTTTTTAATAGCTTCTTCTGTTATCTTATGATCACTTGCAAGCCAGTTATCGGAATTCTCAGCTTTAGGAAAACTCGTATAAGCAACAAATTTAACATTATTTTTAACTAATGCATCTACTACATTCTTTTGTGCTGTTGCACGATCAACCTTGCCACCTGGTTGTGAAGAAATAAATAGCACTTTATCAACGTCTGTTAATGCCTTAATCATAGCATCTTTGTCATCATAATCACCTTGACGTACTTCATTATTTGGAAATAATTTTTTTGCTTTTTCTAAGTTTCTAGCAACAACAATAACGTTATCTTCCCCAACTAACTTATTTAAGAGCTTAACAGCTACTTGTCCAAAATTACCTGTTGCTGCAGTAATTGCATACTTCATATTTTTACCTCTCTCTTTTTACTTGTTGATTTATTTATTACACGCTTAGTGTATCACATGTTAGTTTATTGTCAACAACTATAAAACAAAAAGATCAAAAAAAGAATCAAGCTATATAAATGGCTTGATTCTTAAAATTATTCTTCATCAATAATAGTTGACAAAGCAGCTTTTTTATCTATCTAAAATTGCATCAGCGTATGGCAATTCAAGCGAAGGATCTGCATTTAAATCTAATCCACTAAATTTACCTGCTTTATATAAATTATATGCAGCTGCACCTATCATCGCAGCGTTATCACCACATAATTTCATTGGCGGAATAATTACCTTTGGTTTAGTATCTAACTTACCAATTTCTGCTTCTAAACGTTCACGTAAACCTCGGTTTGCTGCCACACCACCACCTAAAACAAAAGTTTTAGGCTTGAATTCTTTGATTGCCCGAATTGTCTTATGACTTAAAACATCAACAACTGCGGCTTGAAAACTAGCAGCTAAATCATATTTATCAAGCTTTTCACCAATTTGATCTGCATGATGACATGTATTAATAAAAGCACTCTTGAGTCCTGAAAATGAAAAATCATAATCATCATCTTCAAGCATCGCTCTAGGGAAATTGAAAGTGTCGTTTCCTTGATGAGCCCAGGTATCAATAGTTTTTCCAGCTGGATAATTAACACCTAGAACTCGACCAATTTTATCATAAGCTTCTCCAGCTGCATCATCACGAGTATCACCAATAATTTCAAAATTAATCGGATCATGCATCAAAACTAATTCTGTATGCCCACCAGATACTTGTAAAGCTAAGGCTGGATATTCTATTTCATCTTCAAGTTGAGCAGCCATAATATGACCCATAATATGATCAACACCGATTAAAGGAATCCCTGTAGCCATACTTGCAGCTTTTGCTGCACTAACACCAATTAAAAGGGCTCCAACTAGACCTGGCCCATAAGTCACTGCGATTGCATCTATATCATTCCAAGTGACTTTTGCTTCACTTAATGCTTCTTTAGTAATTTGAGTGATTACTTCAATATGATGTCGAGAAGCTACCTCTGGAACTACTCCGCCAAACCGTTGATGTGATTTTATCTGTGTAGCAACAACTAAACTTTCAATTTCACGGCCATTCTTAATAACCGCAGTTGAAGTTTCATCACATGAACTTTCATAAGCTAAAATTCGAATATCCTTTTTATCTGTCACTTTGTATCTTCTTTCCCTTCAAGATGTAAGACCATATTTATAGCATCCATATGATCATCTTGGTAATACCCTGTCCGAACGAATTGAGCTTCAAAACCTAAGCTTTTATATATTTTTTGTGCAGGTTCATTGTCAGCTCTTACTTCAAGACTAACTTGCGCTGCACCATTTTTCTTAGCGATTTCAATTATCAAGTTTATTAAATAATGACCAATTCCTTGGCCTTGATAAGCTGGGGCAACAGCTATATTGGTAATATGACCCTCACAAGGAATAAATCTTCCTCCAATAAAACCTACTAGTTGAGCCTTATCATAAATAACTAAATATAAAGAATTATGCTTTTTGCGTAGTTCACTAGCAAATGAAAATGATGACCAAGGTTGTTTCCCTTGATATACCTTTTTTTCTAATTCTAACAAATCTGGTATATTCATTTCACTAGCTTGCATAACTTGCATAGTTCGCCCTGCAAGATTAATCACATATGGTGTGAAATTTAAATTAACTTCTGGTTCTTCTTTAAAAAAATGCCTAAACTTCTTCAACATAATTACTATCTGGTTCAAACGGCTTACCAGTCTTCTTGTGCCAATCCATTTCAGCTTGTGTTCGTCTCAAATAGCGTGGTACAAGTTGATCTGCATCTATAACTTCACTGGTTAATGCTAACTTAGCAATTTGGCTAGCATGAACCAGATTTTCTTCTTCATTACCCCAAATAATGTCACAAGAAAGGCTATTTAGCAAGTCTTTATGATTATCCATTCCAGAACCTAAAATAATTAGTTTCTGAATATTTTTATCAGCTAAAACAATTTTAAGATCTTTTAATAATGCTTCCAAACTATAATGTCCATCTGGAATTACTTCTGTTCCATTTGTATAAGCTCCTGCAAAGAAATTATCATTTCTTGCATCTAAACAAACCAAAGTCAAACTATCAGCAGTTTGCTTATTGGCTGCTAAAGCTTGTAGCGTAGAAATTCCTACTATCTCTTTATTTAAAATGCTAGCAAACATTTTCATAGTAGTAATTCCAATTCTAAGTCCAGTATATGAACCTGGACCTATTGCAACTGCAAAGCGATCAATTTGATTCAAAGATAAATTACAATCTTTTAAAAGTTTATCAATCATAGGATCAAGATGTTCACTATGATTTCTTTGATCTTTTTCTTCTACTTGCTTGATGAGCTTTTCATTTTCACTGAGACTAATAGTTAAAAAATTGGTAGCAGTTGAAACACTCAAAATTTTCATTACATTCTACTCTTTTCTAATTTTTCCTTGCGTTCATTTACTCGCTGTAAGCCATTCAAAACAAAGAAAATAATAATCATTTGTATCCAAGGGACAATTATTTCTTTTAATAGTCTTGCCGTCAAGGCTACTGTAAACGACATTTTATAAATAAAATGTAGCCAAATCGTATTCAATAATATATTTACAAAAATTGTTACTAATAAACTAGCCGCAACAATTCGCCAAATTTTAATTGTTTTTTTATAAAAGAAAGCCCCATAAATCATTGGCGCAAGCATTGCAGTCAATGTGAAACCGATGAAAAAGCCACCTTCATTACCAAAAAGTGCTGAGCTAACTAAATCACTTATTCCGCCACCAACTGCACCCCAAACTGGGCCAAAGAAGTAACCTAAGGCAACACTACCAATAAAACCTAACCCTACTTTTACATATGTAGGACCAAAAGAAAAGCGTCCTAAGATAATCTTTATTGCAATAACTAATGCTAAGAATATCAATTCTTGTAAACTTAGCTTAAAGAAAAACTTTTTCATCAATTAGCCTCTCCTTCCACTTCTTGAGCTTCACTATGATTTCTTTCAAAAGAAACCATTCTTTGTCTAATAGGAACTAGTCCTTTTAATACGAAATACATTAATATCATTTGTCCCCATGGCAAAATCACTTCCTTAGGTAATCTCTGAATAAATGCCACTTGAAGCGAAACGCCTGAAACTAATGAAAAGAGGTAGTTATTAAGCATAATATTAATTAAAACCGTGACCGTTAAATGCCCCATAACTACTCGCCAAGCCTTAATTTCTTTATTATAAAAGAAAAAGCCATATATCATAGGTACTAAAATTGCAGACAGCATTGTTCCTAATAAGATATTTGCTTTATCTCCAAAAATTATCAGGTGTAAAAGACTCGACACCAGACCACCTAAGCCACCCCAAACTGGGCCAAATAAGTAACCTAATGCTACACTTCCTAAAAAGGCTAAGCTAATCTTAAAAAAAGCTGGCCCAATTGCAACACTTGATAAACAAAGTTTAATTGCAATAACCAGACCCAATAATACTAAATTTTGAAGAGATAATTTGAAAAAGTTATCTTTATATTTATTCATCGTTCCTCTTTTTCCACGTAATTTCTGCAATTGTTGCCACTTGATCACCCTGACTAATTAAGTGGTAACTTGTTTGTTCATTAATAAGTAAACTTGACGTGACTTTTTGGCCATATAAAACCTCTTTATCGAATTTAATATCAACTGATTTAGGTTCATAAGCATTTAAAAAAGCTCGTTCAAGCATATCTTCCATCCATGAGAAATAATGCGAATTGGTCATATGGTGATTTAAATCCAAATCATCATATCGAACTCGATATTGCCTTGTTTGTTCATAATTATCTTGTTTTCTTAGCCGTCGCATTTTTGGATTCTTTTTTAATAATGGTGAACCAAATCTAGCCATTACTTCTGAATCAGCTGGAACGATTCGTCTTTTTTCTAAATCCAAAATAACCCATTGACTTTGAACTTTTATAATTTCTTTATCATCTACCAGTAATGAAAAATCGCGGTATTCAAAGAAACGATTATAACCAACAGGTTTGGTTATAATTTTTACTTGTTCAGCAACTACTGGAAGCCGTTTAAAGTCCATATGATACTGGGTTACAACCCAGCCCTGATTTTTCATCGCCATTTCTTTAGAGCCAGCTTGAGAATTTTCAAGTTGTCGATTAGAAACATGCATAAAAATATCAATCAAGGCTTGTAACTTAACATGGCCTGTTTCATCACAATCTGCATATTGAATTTGATAGTTTTCTTGATATTTCATAGTTATCCTTGATGATAAAAATCATATAAATCATTCTTAGAAACGTCATTTTGCTTAGCTACTTGTTTTATGGCATCTTTTTTGCTTGCTCCGGTAGCAACTAATTGGTCTACTAATTTTACCAATTCTTCCATTGAAACCTTAGGAGCTTCATCAGTATTTGGTGAAACAAGCACTACAAACTCTCCTCGCGGATCCACTTGTTCAAAATGTTCCAAAACTTCTTTAATGCTACCTCGTACAAATTCTTCATGAATTTTTGTTAATTCTCTTGCACAAACAATTTGCCGATCATCGTCCAAAACTGACGCAAGGGTAGCTAAAGTTTTAGTTAACCGATGTGGTGCTTCATAAAAAATTGCTGTTGCCTTGGCTTGATTCATCGCCTCAAAGTAGGGCCTTTGTTCACTAGCTTTTCTGGGCAAAAATCCATAATAAGTAAAAGGCTGAGCATCAAATCCAGATGCAATTAATGCAGTAGCAAAAGCAGATGGCCCCGGAAGCGGAACGACCGGAATATTCGCTTTTATACATTCTTGAACCAAAATATAGCCTGGATCAGAAATTACAGGCATCCCTGCATCGCTAATTTCAGCAATCACAGCTCCCTCTTTCATCATTTGGACTAATTCAGGAGCCTTTTGTTTAGAATTAAATTTATGGAAAGCCACCATTTTATTGTGGATACCAATTTTATCCAACATAATTCCACTAGTCCTGGTATCTTCAGCAGCAATATAATCAGCTTCTTGCAAAATCCTTTTTGCTCGCAAAGTTATATCTTCAAGATTACCAATAGGTGTAGGTACCAGATATAACTTTCCTTTTTCTTCTTTAAAGCTACTTTGTATTTGCATGACCTGCCCCTTTTCCTTTATGTTCAAAGTTATCTAAAATATCTAAACAAAACATACAATCTGAACTAGGATCACGGTGAGTTCCATAATACATATTGCATATATGATAACCAGACTCATAAATTTTACGTAGGGAAGCCAAACCGCTTTGACTTTTGACTTCTTTACCTGCCTTTTCAGCAGTTAATTTATCAAGCTTTTCTCTTAAAAGTTGATTTTCCATCTTCAATTCAGTATTTTCTTTTAAAGTATCAAGAATATCATTTTCTAATCCTGCAACCATTTTAGACATTGCTTCAAGATTTTGATGAACTTGTCTTAATTCTGAATATGGATCCACTTCACTCACCTACTTCTTTAACTAAGTGCTAAGTAATCAAGTCGATTTAGGAAACTAACATTACTAAACTTCATTTTGTCACAATCTAATAATCGTTCTAATAAGGTTTGATTACCAAACAATTGCTGCTTCTTAATACCATCTGAGCAAAACTTTTTTAAAAGATAAAAAACATACTCTTCTTGCACCTTGTTTTTTATCATCCCGGCTAATTTATGGGCGCTAATAACCGCTAAATCATTGTTTTCCAACAATTCTTGGTAAAAATACTTAACGGCTTGATCAAGTTCTCCCGTTTCACCTAAATTATCCAAATCTTCTTGGCTAAAGCCATATAAAAGTAAATCTTGATCTTTAGAACTATTTTCAACCAAATCATTGAACTCTAAAATTTGGGTACGTGAACGAATAGTTGGCAAAATTTGCTGAGCGTTATTGGTAAGTAGAATTGTCGTAACTGGGGCAACAGGTTCTTCTAACAAATTAAGTAACGCATTTGCTGCCGGCATAGTTAAGGTTTGAGCATTTTCAATGAAGAAAAAGCGTCTAGTTCCTTCAACGGGACTTTTAGCGAGTTCTTCTTTTAAAGGCCTAATTTGATCAATTGAAAGAGATTGCTTCCCCTCAGGTCTAACCAAAAAAACATCCGGATGGTTTCCTGATAAAACTCTTTTGCAGTTAATACAAGTACCATCAGGTCGATTATCCCCTGTACAGTTGGCCAAACAAGCTAGCCAATAAGCGGTTGCTAAAGCCCGTTGCGTTAAATTATCAACAAACAAATAGGCATGAGCCAATTTGTCTTGTTGAAATGCATTTTTCAAAAAAATAGTTTGCTTTGGTGCTGCTTGTTTTAAATCAATCATTAGAATCGTTTAAACTCATCAACTGGAGTTACGAAAACAATTGCCCCACCAACAGTAATTTCCAATGGTTGAGTAAACTCACCTGCATGACTATTAACAACTGGATTAACAAATTCTTGGCGCTTTTGTGAACAGTCCTTAATAAGCTCTAAAACTGAGTCTACCTTTTCATCTTGAACTCCGATAATAAAAGTAGTATTACCTTCACTTAAAAATCCACCAGTTGATGCTAACTTAGTTGCACGTACATTATTCTCATTAAATTTCTTAGAAAGACGACCTGCATCTTTATTTTGAACAATTGCATAAATAAGTTTCATTATTTTACCTCAAATAAATCTGGTAATTGCTGCTTTAAAATAGCTAAACAATCAGCAATTACTTGATCAATATCTTGACTAGCATCCACAACTTTAATTCTTTCTGGATACCTTTTTACTATTTCTTGATAACCAGTATAAACCTTTTGATGGAAAGATAATTTTTCTTTTTCAAGACGATCTTCTTTATCTGGTCGAACCTTAGCAATTCTTGCTAGTCCAGCTTTAGGATCAATGTCTAAAAACAAAGTTAAGTTAGGATTCAAACCATCAGTTGCAAACTGGTTAATTTCTGCAACTTTTTCAATTCCTAAATTTCTTCCCATTCCTTGATAAGCTAATGATGAATCTACAAACCGATCAGAGAAAACTAACCTTCCTGCCTCTAATGCTGGAAAAACAACTTCAGCCATATGTTGACTTCTAGCTGCTGCATACAGTAAAGCTTCTGTTCTATCATCCATTTCTGTATTTTCAGGATTTAAAATAATATCTCTAATTGCTTCTGCTATTTTTGAACCACCGGGCTCACGTGTTACCAAGATTTCACAAGTAACTTTTTTCTTTATTTCTTCAACTAATTTTTCTAAAACAGTAGTCTTGCCCGCGCCATCTGGGCCTTCAAATGTAATAAAATAACCTGCCATTAATAAAAAATCCTCCAATAATTGATTTTACTTGAAAAAGTTATTTATTAATAGACTTGAAATAAAAAAAGTCCCCAAAGGGGACTCAATTTATTGTGTAATTGCATTATTAGTAATACTAGATTTTGTATGTCTTTGTCTTGCAACACTGTACAAAAAGCTATATTTAGCCTTTAGAATTTTACTGGCCATAATATTATCTTCTGAATAATCAACTGTCGTAGGATCAAGCTCTTGTTCATTTAAAAGCTGTCTTTGCAGTTTAGAAATAGTCGCCATCAAGTGTTGATCGCCTATTTCTTTTACTTGCGTCTTTTTTCCAAAAATCATAAGTCGATTCTCCCTTGAACAGCCCGTTTTAAAGTGATTGAATTTGCATATTCAATATCAGTTCCTACTGCGAGCCCAGAAGCCAAACGAGTGACTTTCAGCCCTGCTGGCTTCAAGAGTTTTGCAATATACATTGCTGTAGATTCACCTTCAGGAGTTGAATTTAATGCAATAATAATTTCTTTGATATCATCATCTTTTTGAAGACGTGTTATCAAACTTTTGATATTAATATCTTCTGGTCCAATTCCTTCCATTGGTGATAAAACGCCATGTAACACATGATACATGCCATCATATTCTCCCATTTCTTCAAAAGCCATAACATCTTTGGGCTGTTCAACCACCATAACCGTGCTACGATCACGATTACTGTCCCGACATATTTGACATGGATCAGTTTCCGTAATGTTTCCACAAATTGAACATTGATGCAAAAGTGTCTTAACATCTTTTAAAGATTGGGCAAATTGTTCAACATCATCTGCTGGCATATCCAATGTATAAAAAGCTAATCTTGTTGCAGTTTTTTCACCAATTCCGGGTAACTTCATATAACTTTCAATTAATCGCGCAATCGGTAATGGGTATTGCATTAAAATAGCCCCTTAGTATACTTTCCTAACCCTGCTTGAGTTGCTTGATCAATTTGAGTTAATCCCTTATTTACAGCATCAATAATCAAGTCTTGTAACATATCAGGATCTTCAGGATCAATTGCTTCAGGCTTAATTTGAATATCTTTTAAGCGTCTATCCCCTGAAAAAGTAGCTGTCACAATATCATCTGCAGATTTACCTACAAATTCTTGTGCAGTAATATTAGCTTGTTCTTCTTGCATTTGGGCTTGCAATTTTTTTGCTTGCTTCATCATTTGTTGCATGTTCATGCCGCCCATACCACCAAAATTAGGTCTTTTTGCCATTATAAATACCTCTACATTCTTTATATTCTTATTATCTATTCTAATCTTTTACATTAATATTGTCAGAACCAAAAACTTCTTTTGCCTTAGCAATTACTTCTTTTTCCTGACTGTCTTCTTGTTGTTGGTCAACTTCAATTTCTGCACTGCCTTGCTTTTGACGAGCTAAGATTTCATCTTTGTGCTTAGCAAGAAAATCTTTTCTAACTTGAAGCCAATCTGCATCCGGCACCAAAACGATTTCAGAGTCATGTTTTAAAAACTTAGCTAATTCTGAATTTAAAGTAGCCATCAAGTTGGTATTTTCACTAGTTCGTTCAAACCAAAAGGCATATTTACACTTCATTACTACCCGATTATGACTGGCAGCAACCGGCTCTAACACCTTTAATAATGCCTGCTCAGATACACCTAAAACAGATTGTAAATCTGGCCAAACATTACGTACATCTTCTAGATCTTTTTTCGTTGCCTTTTCCAAGACAGCGTAAACTGCCTGACGATTTAATTCAGAATTAACCGTCTTTTTGCGTTTAGGTTTTGGTTTAGCCTGTGGCTCACTTGCTTTAGGAGATTGAGGCTTCTTTTTTGCATCATCAATTTTAAATACTTGATTGTTTGTTGCAAAACCACTAGATTGACTAACTTTTTTTGTTAAAGCAGCTACTTGCGCCTTCAAGTCTGCTAATTCTTGATTAATAGCTGGATTTATTTCGGAATTATGAGAATCAGCGACCTTTTCCACCATTTCTTTAACCGGATTAGCTATTTTTACCAAAAATACATCTAAAGGTATTTCTTCCTGATTAGTAAATCGTAAATCATTAAGCGCTTCATTAGCTGCCGTAATCAGCTGAAAATACCGCTTTTCTGGAACATCTGTAATTTGCTTAGTAAAATCTTTAGTCAAAAATTCACTATCTTTATTTGCCTTGAGTACCAACATAGTTTCTGTAGCTAGGCTAATTAACTCTGATAGCAAATTCTTGGCAGTTGCACCATCTTGCAAAAGCTTATGACTTAATTCTAATGATTCACTGACTTTCTGATTCAACAAGTTCAAGAACAATTGCTCAGTAGCTTCTCTGGCTGCATAGCCAGTAATATTCAAAGCGTCTTTATATTCGACCTTTTCTTTTTCAAAGCTAAGCAATTGATCTAGGATACTTAAAGAATCTCTCATCCCTCCATCAGCTACTTGCGCAATTACTTGCAAAGCCTGATTTTCATATGGAATATCTTCTTGTTCAAGAATAAATTTCATACGATCAACTAAATTTTGCTTGCTAATACGCTTAAAATTGTAACGCTGAGTTCGAGAAATAATTGTAGCAGGAACTTTCTGCAATTCAGTAGTTGCCAAAATAAATACCACATGTTCAGGTGGCTCTTCCAAAGTCTTGAGCAAGGCATTGAAAGCACCAATTGAAAGCATATGAACTTCGTCGATGATATAAACCTTATACTTTCCTTGTGTTGGCGCATACTTTACCTTATCGCGAATCTCGCGAATCTCGTCAACCCCATTATTAGAGGCAGCATCAATTTCAATAATATCAGGCATAGCACCAGAATCAGCTGCTTTACAATTTTCACACTCATTGCATGGCTCACCATCTTGCAGATTAAGGCAATTCAAGGCCTTAGCAAAAATTTTAGCACAAGAAGTCTTACCAGTACCTCTTGGTCCTGCAAATAAAAATGCATGTGAAACTTTATTTCGAATAATAGCGTTTTTCAGAGTATCAGTAATAGCTTCTTGTCCAACTACACTATCGAATGTCCTAGGCCGCCATTTACGGTATAGCGCTTGATAAGCCATTAGTTTTCTCCTTAGTAAAAAAACTCCTAGCTAGTGCTGCTAGGAGCTTGTTAATTATCTAATAAAAGGCACATGCCTGAATTTCCTTAGTGCTGCTACCTTCCGGTCCTGACACGATTCAGAAAACAAACATTGCCCGATAAATATAATAACGTATTTTAGTCGATTTGGCTAGAGCTAGCTTTGTTTTCTTTTGCTTTTAGCTTTTTTTCTTTTTGTTTAGCCCTAATTGTTCTGAAAAAATTAGTCAACATGCTACTTGCTTTATCACGATAAAGTCCTCTAATTACTTGTGGATGATGATTAAATTTTTCCACAGCAAATAAATCTACAACGCTTCCACTTGCACCTGCTTTATGATCAGGAGCACCGTAAAACACTTCTTTTAAGCGAGCATTAATTATTGCACCAGCACACATTGCACAAGGCTCTAGCGTCACAAATAAGCTACAATTTATTAAGCGCCATGAATTTAGCGTTTTACAAGCTTCATTAATTGCCAAAATTTCTGCATGGTGAGTTGCAACATTATCTAATTCACGGCGATTATAACCTCGCCCAATAACTTGTCCCTTAGGATCGACAACAATTGCACCAATTGGTACCTCATCTTGTGCTTCAGCCTTTTTAGCTTCAGCAAATGCTAATTCCATATAGTGCTTTTTTTCTTCACTAGAAAACATAATTGTCCTTTATTTTACGCTCCTTAAAATGTAATATCCTTTATCACGCTCAACAATCTCGCAATTGCCAAAAGTCGTTTCCATTAACTTCTTTGCACTTGGCGCTCCTTGCTTTTTCTGAATAACAACAAGTAATTTTCCACCAACTAGTAAATGTTCGTAGCTTTTTTCTAAAATTTCACTAACAATATTCTTACCCGCTCTAATAGGTGGATTAGTTAAAATCATTGCATATTGTTTATCCACATTTTCATACACACTTGAAGCGAAAATATTAACATTAGTCACACCATTAACTTCAGCATTTTTTCGAGCTAAGTCCATTGCTCGTTCATTAACGTCAACCATATCAACTTGACGATCTGGCCACTTTTTAGCAGCAAAAAGGCCAATTGGGCCATAACCACATCCCACATCCAAAATATTGCCTGAAACTGGATTTTCCTCAAGCATATTACGGATTAAAACACCACTACCATAATCTACTCTGTTTTTTGAAAAAACTCCTGCATCAGTTGTTAACTTTAAATCAATACCTGCTAAATGATAATCGATAACCCTTAAATCGTGTTTAGTATTAGGATTTTCTGTAAAATATTGCTCTGCCATATCTCTCCTCATTTCTAGTAAGATTATAACAAAAATAAGCAAAAAAAAGACAATCTACATAACGTAGATTGTCCTTTTTATTTAGAAAGACTAAATTACTTAACAGTAACAGTTGCGCCAACTTCTTCAAGCTTAGCCTTGATGTCGTTAGCTTCGTCTTCTGAAACGCCTTCCTTAATAACCTTAGGTGCGCCATCAACAAGATCCTTAGAATCCTTAAGGCCAAGACCAGTGATTTCACGAACTGCCTTGATAACCTTAACCTTTTCTTGACCTGCTTCAGTCAATTCAACATCGAATTCAGTCTTAGCAGCAGCACCTGCAGCAGCACCTGCAGCAGCAACTGGTGCAGCAGCAGTAACGTCAAATTCTTCTTCGATAGCTTTTACTAAGTCGTTTAATTCAAGGATAGTAGCACCCTTTAATTCTTCAATAATCTTTTCAGTATCTAAAGCCATTTAAGTATCCTCCGAAATTTAGATATTAAAATTAAATACAATTACAATAATTATAACTTTGAATCTTAGTCTTCATCCTTAGATTCAGCAACAGCCTTAACAGCGTATGCAAAGTCACGTACAGGAGCTTGCAATACAGAAACAAGCATTGATAACAAGCCTTCGCGACCTGGGATAGAAGCAAGTTCTTTGATTTCTTCCTTTGAAGTAAGCTTACCTTCAAGCATACCACCCTTGATGTTAATTACATCAAAGTCGTCTTCGTACTTAGAAACGATTCTAGCTGGTTCAGTAATATCATCAGCGTTATCAGTGTAGATAACAGCAGTAGGACCTACGAAAGTATCTTCTAAACCTTCGATACCAGCCTTCTTTGCGGCACGTCTTAAGTAAGTGTTCTTGATAACTTTCATCTTAACATCGTTTTCACGAAGTTCCTTACGCATGTTAGTAACTTCATCAACAGTAAGACCTAAGTAGTCAATTACCAAGATAGCTTTGGCAGCTTTAAGTTCTTCAGCAAAAGCATCAACTAACTTTTCCTTTGCAGCAATAGCAGCTTTACTCAATTGGTTCACCTCCATGAGATTTTATAAATTCTATAAGGCCTAAAAAAACTCCATGCCAAGAGACATGGAGCTTGTAAAACTCATCATTATCTTCTGGCCTCGGCGGGATATTGAGACTTCTATCGTCACCCGAGTCTTAGGTAGAATTTACTTTGAATAATATACCAAGTTCTAGACTAAAAGTCAAGAATTAATATTATTTTGCTTCTTCACTTTGTCCATTAATATCTAAAAGTAATGCATACAATGCACCATAAATATTAGCATCATTTTCAAATTTTGCTCGAACGATTTCTGGCATAGTTAATTCATTATTAACGCGATAAAACTTGTTAGCTAAAGCTTGATATTGTTTTCTAATTGTTTCGATAACAATATCTTGCGCACTAATACCACCTGCAATAACAACTCGTTCACCATCAACAACCGCTTGCACGGATAAAATTATATTAGCAACATCCGCACAATATTCTTCAAAGATTTGCAATGCTTGTGCATTTCCAGCATTAATTGCTTCAAATGCTTTTTGCCCATCTTCCAAATCGCTATTGCCCAAAGCTTCATTCACGCGCTTAATCATGTTAACCGCTGAACCTTTTTGACCAGTAAAACCACTCCAGTCAGCACAATTCATATCATAACGCATAAAGCTAAGCTCACCTGCTTGGAAATGAGCACCATGAATTAATTGTCCACCGACAACAATTCCGCCACCCACTTCAGAACCTAAAGTTAGCATTTCACCACTAACTACATCTTTTAAGGCACCTAACCACATTTCTGCAAGGGCAGCTGCTTTACCATCGTTTTCCACACCAACTGGGACACCATATTTGTCACCAAATAATTCTTGAATATTAGCACCATCCAGAAATGGTAAACTACCACCAAAGTGAATAATCTTATTGTCTACATCAATTTTACCAGGACAAGAAATTGCAATCCCTTTAAATTTTCCCTTATATTGGTCAGCAATTTCATACATTTCTTTCAAGAAATCATTTAAGCCTGATTTAACAGTTGGTTTCTTGTCCTTTTCAATAATATTTCCGGCGCTATCCAACAAAGCATATTTTAAGTTAGTTCCACCGATATCAAAAACTAAATACTGTCTCATGTTATTTCCTCGCTATTTCCATAAAAAAACATCCCGACAAGCGAGATGTTTTTAATTATCTACTATTTTACCATTATCTTAGCATAGAGAACAAATAATCATTAATTAAATCCATATACTAAATGCGCTACAATATAAAATCCCGAAGCAATTTTATTTCCCAATCGTGTTGGCAAATTCATACAGATTCCAAGTGGCCGTCTTTTTAATGAATGATATAACTTAGGATTTTTGATTTTTATATATTGCCAAAGCTCATCTTTCTTCTCAATATATTCAGACTTTTTACCACGAATTAATATAATTGAAGAAACAGCTGTAATTATTTCTAAATAGAACTTCATATATTTTCCTAATGAAGTGTTGGGATCAATATGTTCTGCATAAAACTTAATCATTCGCTTATTAATAAGCAACTGCTGATCTATCTTTTTAAGCATTACACTTTCATTAACCGACTGATCCTCCCGACCGATGAAATAATGGTAAAAGTTCACATCCAAGTAATACATCTTTCTAACATGACGTAAAGGTTCGAAAACATATATATTGTCATCATATGAAACATGAGTTGGTAATTGCAGATGAGCTCTATTGGTAATTACTTCTCTACGATAAATAAGTGAATGCATCATCAAATATTGTCCTAAATATAGTTTTACATCATCCCAACCAAAAAATTTATTTTTAGGCAAATGAGGGAAATGAACTACTTTTTTATGCTTAGCACCTACTTTGTCATAAACATAATTGCTAATCAATAAATCTACTGATTGTTTTTTCTGAATTAAGTGCTTTAAAAAAGTAACAATTTCTAAGTAAGCACCATAATCAACCCAATCATCGCTATCAACTACTTTAATATATTCACCACTAGCAATTGAAAAGCCTTTATTTAAGGCCCCACCATGCCCTGCATTAGCTTGATGAATTGGAATAATTTGTTCTGGATATTTTTGAGCAAATTGATCAATCAATTCTGGAGTCTTATCTTTAGAACCATCATCAACCAAAATAATTTCAACGTCGTCACGAATAGCTACTAAAGAATTTACACATTTTTCTAAATAATCTTCAGAATTATAACAAGGTACGATAATACTTAAAACTTTTTTCAATAGTCTAATCTCTTCTCATTGATTATTAAAAATTTACATCAGTGAATTTATTATAACTTGTAAATTCTACCATAACAATTGCAAATTATCTGCAATTTTATTGGAAGCGATAACAATTAAAAATAAACAAAAAAGGAATCGCTAATGCGATTCCTTCTTAATATCTTTAAACTTTATTAGTTCATGTTTAATGGGTCGAGGTGGATACCAGGGCCGAAAGTTGCACTTACGGCTACGCTCTTAACGTATTGACCCTTAGCACTTGCTGGACGAGCATGTAAAATAACATCTCTTAAAGCAGTAAAGTTTTCAGCTAACTTTTCATCTTCAAATGAAACCTTGCCGATAGGTGCGTGAATCAAACCTTGCTTATCAACGCGGTATTCAACTTGACCAGCTTTAACGTTTTCAACTGCCTTCTTAACGTCCATAGTAACAGTACCAGTCTTAGGGTTTGGCATTAAGCCCTTAGGACCTAAGACACGACCAAGACGACCTACCTTAGCCATCATCATTGGTGTTGCAATAACAACATCAAAGTCTAAGTAACCATTTTGAACTTTTTCAACTAATTCGTCAGAACCAACTTCGTCTGCGCCTGCTTCCTTAGCTTGTTCAGCTTGAGGACCTTCAGCAAAAACGATAACCTTTTGGGTCTTACCAGTACCATTAGGTAAAACTAAGGCACCACGAATTTGTTGGTCTGCTTGCTTAGGATCAACTGAAAGGTTGAAAGCAACTTCAACAGTTGCATCAAACTTTGCGTATGAAGTTTCCTTAACAAGCTTCATTGCTTCAGCTACTGAGTAAAACTTGTTCTTTTCAACTTTTTTAGCAGCTTCTAAATATTGTTTACCATGCTTTGGCATGCGATTTCCTCCTTGCAAATGTGGTCAAACGAGCCCTCTTAGCTCTCCCACTTGATTCGTTAACTTTAATTAACGATCCGACGTTCCTAGTAAGCTTTAGTCTTCTACTTCGAAGCCCATGCTTCTAGCAGTACCTTCAACCATGCGCATTGCTGCTTCAACATCAGCTGCGTTTAGGTCTTGCATCTTGGTTTCAGCGATTTCCTTAACTTGAGCCTTGGTTACCTTAGCAACCTTCTTAGTGTTAGGTTCGCCAGAACCCTTTTCAACCTTAGCTGCCTTCTTTAATAAAACAGCTGCAGGTGGAGTCTTAGTAATGAATTCGAATGAACGATCTTCATATACAGTAATAACTACAGGGATAATCATACCCTTTTGGTCTGCAGTTCTTGCATTGAAGTCCTTAGTAAAACCAACAATGTTAATGCCGGCTTGACCCAATGCAGGACCAACTGGAGGAGCAGGTGTTGCTGCACCAGCTGGGATTTGTAATTTAACAACATTAATAACTTTCTTTGCCACGGTCAAAACCTCCTTGATTCCGTGATGCGGTTAAAATGGAAGACTTACCTAGTCTTCCTCCCACAATAATAAAGATACTCTAGTATCTTACCATCTTAAGTAATGTAAAACAAGAAAAAAATAAGGTTAATTATTCATTACCATCAAATTTCTTTACTTGATCGTAATCTAGTTCTGCAGTTGTTGCTCTCCCAAACATATCAACTGAAACAAAAATCTTTTCTTTATCTTCTTGAATATCGGTAATTTTACCAACCATTCCGTCGAATGCACCTTCAGTGATAGTTACCGTTTCACCAATTTCAAAATCAATATCTGGTTTCTTAGCTTCTACACCTTGGTTTTCCAAGATTCGAGCAATTTCATCATCTAATAATGGTGAAGGCTTAGAACCACCACCGTGGCTACCAACAAATCCTGTTACGTTTGGAGTATTTCTAACAATAAACCAACTTTCATCGGTCATAACCATTTCAACTAAAACATAACCTGGGAAAATTTTTTCTTCAACTTCTTGCTTTTTACCACGAACAGTTTCTACTTTAGTTTCTTCTGGGGTTACAACTCTAAAAATAAAGTCTTGCATCCCCATTGATTGTGCACGTGATAAAAGGTCACTTTTAACTTTATCTTCGTAACCTGCATAAGTATGAAGAACGTACCATTTTTTTGCTGAAGTTTCTACCATTTATAATTTCTCCTTAAATTTTGGACAAACAAAAAAACCTCTCATAGTAGAGGTTCTTTAACTAGCAAGATGATTATATCACATAATTATCTCTGAAACTATTAAAATGTCATTTGTGTTAAAGTGCTGAATGCCCAATCAAGAGCACCTAAGAATAATGCAAATAAAACTGAAGTCACAATAACAGTTGTTGTATCACGTCTGTTTTGCTTTGCTGTTGGCCAAGTAACTTTCTTCATTTCCTGACCAACACTCTTAAAGAACTTAAACATAGCTACCTCGTTTCTTTATGTAAGGTCATCTTTTTACAATGTTTACAAAACTTCTTAATTTCTAATCTTTCAGTTCGAGTCTTACTTGCGGTGATTGAGTAGTTTCGCGAACCACAAATCGTGCAAGCTAACGCTGCTTTTTTCACTGCCATAATCTCACTTCCAAACTGTATCTAATACTAGCAAAAAAAAACAACTTTCGCAATTATAACAAGTAAAAAGGCCACTAGTTTTACTAGCGGTCTTTTAATAGTGGACAAACATGCGTATCCACCGGGCGTAGAATTATTTAGTTGGTCTTATTTCTTAAGATTTTCGTTGACGAAGGCTTCAATCTTATCGTCGGAGTCTTTCAAGAAAGGAAGCATATCTTCCTCAGTCTTAAGGGTATTTTTACCATTCTTTTCCATGAAGTAGTCCCAAATGGCATCTCTTACAGGAATGTTTGAGTCACTCCAATCGAAGACTTCCTTCATATGACGGTCCAACAATCTTGTCTTTAAAACATCTTCTGTCATCTTAAAATACCTCCTAATAATTTCTACAACTCTTATTTTACTACAGTTTATTGATTTTAGCGCAGAAAATACGCTCTCATTTTTATCCTAGTTCTTGCTATTGCTCTTTTAATTGTCTCAGGTGAAGTTTGAGCCGTTACACTTGCCTGCTTCAAATCTATCATTCCAGTAATTACCATCAATGCAACAACTTCTAATTGAGATAAAGTTTGGATAAAATTACTTAATTCAATACTTGTTGGCAAATCGGATTGCTCATAACTGGGATCACAGATTTGGCCACGTTCTTTTAATGCTTCATAAGAAATTGCGTTAGCATACAAAGCCCGTCTTTTTGCCAGCTCAAAGCGTAATAAATTTTTTGCTTTATTTTGCAAACGAAGTTTAAAAAAGCTCCCAAATGTAGTCCCACGCTCAAAATCAAATAATCCGGCGGATTCATAACAAACAATTAAAGCCTATTGGTTCCAGTCATTTTCATCAAGGCAGCGAATAAAATACCGTTTAGTAACAGCTGTTATCATCGGTTTATACCTTTCAAATAGCAGAAGCAGGGCAATATCATCGTTTTCTTTAACTTTTCGAACTAGATTTTCTACTGTATTCATAAAAAACTCCTCTGTGATAGATTTTTTATCAGTCTACAGAGAAGTTTTTTTATGATTTAGCGAACCTAAATTTAATTAAGCATGTAGTATATTCTGTCTAATTTTATTTAGACAAAGGCATTTTGCTGTTCAACATTTGATACAGTAAAACACCTGTAGCTACAGAAGCATTAAGTGATTGAACATGGCCTACCATTGGAATAGTTAAAGTTTGATCCATTTGTTTTAAAAGTAAAGGACTAATACCTTTTCCTTCATTGCCAATGACTAAAACACATTTTCCTTTAGCATCCCAATAGCGATAGTCTTGTCCTTCCATGGCAGTACCAAAGAACCAGTAGCCAGCCTTCTTCAATTCTTTTGTTGTTTGAACAAGGTTATTCACACGACAAACAGGGACATGGTCAATAGCACCAGTAGAAGTTTTAGCTACTACACTAGTTAACCCACTAGCACGTCTTTTAGGAATAATAATTCCATCAACACCTGTCGCATCGGCACTTCTTAAAATAGAACCAAGATTATGAGGATCTTCAATTGAATCTAACATTAATAAAAATGGATTTTCTTTATCAGCAATTTTTTTAACCAATTTATCTAAATCTGCATATTCAAAACTAGAAATTGCAAGTACCAAGCCCTGATGATTAGCATCAGGCACAAGTTTATCAAGTTTATTTTTTGGAACTTCTTGAACAATTAAATGCTTTTTCTTTGCTAAGCCATAGACCTGATTAGCAAATTCTACTTGTACACCATTTTGTAAAAAGACCTTGTTAATCTTATCAGCTGATTCATTCTTTAGAAAATCAATCCCAGCATGTCTTCCAAAAACGAAATCACCTTTAACTGAAGTCATAATTATCAATTCCTCCTGCTTCAACTTGCTTAATACACCAAGTTGCCAATTCTTCAATTCTTTCTTGTTTATCAAGTAATTCTAAATAGCCAAAAATAGCTTCAAATCCTGTGGATAACTTATAAGTAGCTACCTTTGTATTCTTGGCATGGGTATGACTTTTGGCGTTTCTTCCGCGCTTAAAAGTAGCAAGTTCAGCTTCTGTTAAAATTTGATCATCTTGCATTTTAGTAATCAAAGCTGCCTGTGCTTTAGCAGACACATAATGGGTAGCATCCCTTTGTAAAACTTGGGGTCTTACTACTCCTCCTTTTAGTAAATGGCGTCGAATATAAATCTCATAAACTGCATCTCCCAAATAAGCAAGCGTTTGGCCATTTAAAGTATCAGGATTTATATTTTTTTCAAAAAGCTGTTTTATTTTACCCACGTCTCCACTTAGTTCCTTTCGGTGTATCTTGCAAAACAATATTCATAGCAGCTAGTTGGTCACGAATAGCATCACTTGTGGCAAAATCTTTATGTTTTCTAGCTTCATCACGTTTTTTTACTAGTTCTTCAATTTCTGAATCATCATCACTTACTTTTTCAGCAGTTAGCTTGTGAATATCCACTCCAAAGATTGCCATCCAATTTTCTAAGTGCTGTAAAAATTGTTTCAGATTTGATAAGTCACTAGTACTTTCACTAATATTTTTATTAATTATTGGCAATAAATCATAAACTACTGATAATGCATTTTGAACATTAAAATCATCATCCATCGCTTCTTTAAAGCGGTTTTCACTATCTTCAATTGCTACAGCCAAGGCTTTATTTTCTTGAGAATCAGTATCTTGCAACTTATCTTGAACATTTAAAACAGTATTTTTAATTTTATCCAAAATAATTGCAGCCTGCTTTAAATTCTCTTCAGAATAATTAATTGGCTTGCGATATTGGACACTTGCCATGAAAAAGCGCAATACTTGCGGATCAACTCGCTTCAAAATATCATGCACTGTCACAAAGTTGTGAAGTGATTTTGACATTTTTTCTTCGTCTTTTCCTACTGTCACAAAGCCATTGTGCATCCAGTAATTGACAAACTTTTTACCAGTTTTGGCTTCACTTTGAGCGATTTCATTTTCATGGTGTGGAAATTCCAAATCTTGACCACCACCGTGAATGTCAATCGTATCACCTAAATATTTAGTTGACATCACGCTACATTCAATATGCCAACCTGGTCGACCTTTGCCCCATGGGGATTCCCAAGCAATTTCGTCACTTTGCTTTTGCTTTTTCCACAAGGCAAAATCAATTGGATCTTCTTTTTTGGCAAATTCTGCCTCATTCACGTGTTCACTAGCCCCTTCTTCAAGACTAGCAATATCTTGGTCACTCAACTTGCCATAACCATTGAACTTCTTAGCACGATAATAAACATCGCCATCTACTTCATAAGCAAAGCCTTTTTCAATTAAGTCCTTAATAAAGGCAATAATATCTTTAATTTCTTCAGTTGCTCTAGGGTGAAGGGTTGCTGGTTCAATATTTAAAGCGGTAGTATCCTCCATAAAAGCATTAATATAACGCTTAGCCAACTCTGGCACAGTAATACCTTCAGCTCGAGCTTCATTAATCATCTTGTCGTCAACGTCAGTAAAATTAGAAACATATTTTACATCAAAGCCCTTGTATTCTAAGTAACGCCGAATTGTGTCAAAAGCGATACTTGAACGAGCATTTCCAATATGAATGTAGTTATACACAGTTGGTCCACAAACATACATGCTTACTTTGCCAGGAACAAGTGGCTTAAATTCTTCTTTTTGGCGGGTCAAAGTATTATAAATTTTCATTTGCTTACCTTCCCTCTTGAACTTCTCATTTTACTATTCTACCAGATGATAGAAAAAAAGAGGCATTTGATTATTTATCAGGTGCCTCTTTAACCTAATTAGTTAGATTTTTAAATTTTATATTTAAGCTAGTATATATACCTACTGTTGAAAAAATAACTATCATAATGTTGGCAATAATTGTTACCCAACCACTCCAAATTAAGTATCCAACTAATAAAAGAATATATGGTATACACATAAAAACATTCCACCAAGACAATCTAATAACTTGTGTTTTAAAATTAGCTACCTTGTACATCCCAATTGTGCTTGGAACGCAAAGGGCTATATTACATAAAATTTGAAGTAATGAGTTATCTGGTAGACGAGATATGATTAAAGTATTAAGTATAACCATACAAATAAATAAAATAGTTGCGCGTTCTTTTTTAATTATTTTATCCTCATTTCTACTATTCTTTTATCTAAATTAAGTATATCAAACTAGAAATTTACCAGCTATAGCTATTAACCACAACTAGCTAACTTTCTTATGATTCAGATTAGATTTCAAACTTAAATAAGCATATATACCTACTGTTGAAAAAAGAACTATCATAATGTTAACAACAATTCTTATCCATCCACTCCAAATTAAGTACTCAACTAATAAAAATACATATGGAATGCAAATCAAAGCATTTAGTAAAGAAAATCTAAAATCATCTCTTTTAAAATTAGCTATCGCATACATCCCTATTATGATTGGAGAAATAAGAGTTACACTACCTAAGATTTGAAATATTGTACCAGCTGGCAAATAAGATATAACCAAAGTGTCGAATATAATCATGCAAGTATATAAAACTATTGGACGCTTTTTCATTGTTAGTCTCCCCCTAGTTTATCTTTTCTACTCTATAAACCAACCTCTCAACAGCTTTCTTTCTAACTTTATTTTACCAAATATAGGGAGCTTATTTATCAAACAGGCTCTTTTCAATTACTTATTAAATTTTACGAATCCAACTACTAAAAATTGAATTATTAACGTAAATCCCAAAATCACATAATCACTCATTGCTAAATTCGGGGATTTAAAGCTAAGTGCTATTAATTCAGCCATAATCCCTAAAGCAGCAGCTGATATCCAATCTTGCAAAATAAAGTTCTTATATGCTTTAGTAATCCAAGCAACAATTAAAAATAAGCTCCCAAAAATGCCAAAAAGTAAAGCCATATAAGAATAAGCTAAATTTATTGCATCCTTAACACTAACTAAGCTATCAAGTAAAAAAATCCCTGCAACATAAAGAAAAGCGATACCTTCGACAAATAAGTTGAAACGGTTGTTGAACTTCTTAATTGAAAGTCCAATTAAAACCAGCCCCAAAATTGATATCAGTAGCACTAACCACATTGTTAATTGCATAATTTTTCTCCTTAATTCTAATAATTTCTTTTAGTTTAAAGGAGGCTACTTTTCAATGCAATTAGCTCATCCCCAAAAGCTAATTTTTAATCCTAAAACAAAAAAATCGCGTCTTTCAACGCGATTTTCTCATTATAAGCCTTGCTTAGTCATTTCAGACAAAGTCAAATCAATATTATGTTCAACCTTATCCTTACCCATTAATTCAATAGCTTCACCAATACCAGGACCAACCATTGAACCAGTAGCAGCAATTCTAATTGGCATAAAGAGCTTTCTCCCCTTAACACCAGTAGCTTTTCTAGTAGCTTGAATTGCATTCATAACTTGAACAGCAGTAAAGCGTGGTACAAGGTCAAGTTGCTTTCTAAATTCTTCAATTACAACACGACCTTCATCATTCTTGATTTCTTCAACTTCTTCTTCAGTCAAAGCTTGCTTATCTTCAAAGAAAATGTGTGAGAAATCAACAATTTGCTTAGTATAAGACATTTGAACTGAGTAAATGTTAACTAATTGACGTACCCATTCCATCTTTTCTGGAGTGATATCTTTGTCAACCAATCCTGCTTCTTGCAAGTTGTTAAGGGCTAAATCAAGTAATTCATCTCTATTAGCAGTCTTAACATATTGGTTGTTTACCCATTCAAGTTTCTTTTCATCAAAGGCGGCTGGTGATTTTGATAAACGCTTAGGATCAAAGTCCTTAATCAATTGTCTTTGTGAGAAGATTTCACTTTCACCAACTGGTGACCAACCAAGTAAAGTAATGAAGTTGAACATTGCTTCTGGTAAGTAACCAAGGTCACGGTATTGTTCAATAAATTGCAAAACTGATTCGTCACGCTTAGAAAGCTTCTTACCAGTTGCTGCATTGATAATCAAAGTCATGTGACCAAACTTAGGTGGTTCCCAACCAAATGCTTCATAAACAACTAATTGCTTAGGAGTATTGGCAATGTGGTCATCCCCACGTAAAACGTGACTGATTTCCATCAAATGGTCGTCAACAACAACGGCAAAGTTGTAAGTTGGCATTCCATCACGCTTTTGGATAACGAAGTCGCCACCAATAGTATCACTTTCAAAGCTAATGTGACCCTTAACGATATCATCCCATTCGTAAGTCTTACCCTTAGGAATGTGAATTCTAACAACTGGCTTAAGCCCCTTTGCTTCTGCTTTTGCTTGAGCTTCCTTGATTTCGTCAGCTGTCATATCTTGGTATTCGTAAACGTAGTGAGGTGCAATACCCATAGCACGTTGTTCTTCACGTTGAGCTTCAAGCTCTTCTTCAGTCATGTATGAGTAGTAAGCCTTACCTTCATCAAGCAATTGCTTAATTAACTTGTTGTAAATTTCTTTTCTTTCTGATTGGCGATAAGGGCCGTATTTACCACCCTTGTCTGGACCTTCATCCCAGTCAATACCTAACCAGTGAAGGTTTTCCATTTGTGACTTAGAACCACCTTCAACATTTCTTGCAGTATCAGTATCTTCGATTCTTAAAACCAAAGTCCCTTTGTTGTGACGAGCAAACAAGAAGTTGAATAATGCAGTTCTTGCGTTACCGATGTGTAAATGTCCTGTTGGGCTTGGAGCATATCTAACCCGAATTTTTTGTTTAGCCAAAATAATTGCCTCTTTCACTAAAAAATAGTAGTTACTTTTTCATTTTACGCATATTATAGGAAAAGTTCAAACCCTTAGCCAAAAACTAATTTTAAAGCTTGAGCCACTGTTGAAACAGGTACTACTTCAATTTTTCGCTTCGAAAAACTTGCCTTCATATTAAATTTGGGAATAAAAATTCTCTTAAAGCCAATTTTTTCAGCCTCAGCGATTCTAGATTCAATCTTATTAACTCTTCGCACCTCACCAGTTAGCCCAACTTCTCCAACAAAGCAGTCTTCAGATGGGATTTCCATATCTTTATAACTTGAACCAATCGCCATAACAATTGCCAAATCAATTGCTGGTTCAGTTAATTTTATTCCACCAGTCGTAGTTAAATAGGCATCTTGGTTTTGTAACATCAAGTTTCCCCTTTTTTCTAAAACCGCTAGTAACAAGGCTGCCTTATTATAGTCAATCCCACTGGTAGTTCTTTTAGCATAACCAAATGCTGTAGGGGCAACTAACGCTTGCACTTCAGCTAAAATAGGCCTAGTTCCTTCAAGTGATACAACTACACATGATCCCGTAGAGTTAGGCAAACGCTCATCTAAAAAAATTGAAGATGGATTCGTAACTTCTTTGAGTCCTGAATTTTCCATTTCAAACATTCCAATTTCATTAGCAGCGCCAAATCTGTTCTTTACTGAATGCAAGATTCGATAAGCATGATGCTCATCTCCTTCAAAATACAGCACAGTATCAACCATGTGTTCCAATATTTTTGGTCCAGCAATTGCACCTTCCTTAGTTACGTGACCAATAATAAATACCGTAATTTGATCAATCTTTGCGATATGCATTAATTCACTAGTAACTTCTCTAACTTGCGCTGCTGACCCCACCATCGAATCAAGGCTCGGTTCATTCATTGTCTGAATTGAGTCGATTACCACAAAATCTGGTTTCAAATCACTAATTTGATCACGAATGTTGCTCATATTAGTTTCAGGGTAGAGATACATTCCACTATTTCCCACACCCAAGCGATCTGCTCGTAGCTTAATCTGACTAGCTGATTCTTCACCGGAAACATATAATACTTTATGCTCACTTGCCAATGTACTCATAATTTGAAGCATCAGGGTTGACTTACCAATTCCCGGGTCACCGCCAATTAAAACAAGTGAACCAGTAACTATTCCTCCACCCAATACTCTATTTAATTCACTAAATTTTGTCGGAATACGTGTTTCTTTTTCAGCTTTTACCTTTTCTAAAGTTACAGGTTCATGCAAGCCTGTTGTAGGCATTAAGCGACTAGGGGTCTGCTTAGTACTAGCTTTTCGCACTTCTTGGACTTCCTTTTCAAATTGGTTCCAAGATCCACAATTAGGACATCTTCCCAAATAAGAAGCTGAAATATAGCCGCATGAACGACACTTGTATCTTGTTTGTGCTTTTGCCATCTATCTCATCTCTTTACTTTTTAGTCGAACCAAAACCACCAATTCGTTGGCGGGATACTGGCGCATCATCATCAGTGCGCAAATACTTCATAAAAATACCTTGTGCAACGCGTTCCCCCTTCTTGATATGAATAGGGCGTACTCCATAATTAATTAACTGAATCATTAATTCGCCTTCATTATTAGGATTATTGTAGTAATCACTATCAACCACACCAATACTATTAGGTAAGCAAAGTCTTCTTTTTACAGTATTAGAAGAACGATTAGCAATTATTAACATTTCATCATCTGGCATGTATGCTTTTACACCTGTATGAACCATGATTGGCTGCAAAATTTGATCAGCATATTCATAATCTCGTTCATTAAGTTCATGCCCATTTCTAATCAAACGGAAAATTCTTACAAAATTCAAGCGCCAAATACTTGGTATCACACAATCTTCCGCCGCCTCTAAATCGTATCCAGCACTAGCAATTGTTTGCCGCTTAGGTAAATTAATATCGGCATCCTTATATTTTTCACAGATTTCAAAGCCACGAACCTTCATAAAAATGGTTTTCTCCTTTATATCCAAATACTTACTTGTTACATTTTCTATTATAATAATACGTAAAACAAGTAAATATATTTTATTTTGAGGTGTAAATTTGTTTAAACATGATTTAAAAAGTCATAACTTTTATTTAAATAGTAATAACGTGCCTGAATATCGCTTGCACTATCATTTAATAAAGAATAACCAAGTTATGGCGATTGACCATATATTTGTAAGTCCAGAAGTTAAATCAGATTTAGTTGATGAATTAATTAGATTTGCATTAAGCTATGCACGTGACAACCACTTAAAAGTCATGCCACTAGGTCCTACAATCCTAGCCTATTTCAAAGAAAACCAAGCTGCATTAACTGACTTATTTTATAAGCCTTCACTAATTTTATAGACTCATTTAAGTAATTAAGTTAAAATATACTTAACTTTTATTAAAATAACAATTTAGGAGGAAATTATGGCAAAAGAAATTTCACAAGCTGCAATTGAAAACTTTAAAGCAGATTTTATAAGTCGAAAGGATGCACGTATCGCTGCACGTGCTGCTCAAACTAACGGAATTTTTAAAGCTAGCCAAGACACACAAACCCAAATTGATTTAAACCCTACCTTTTCAGTAGAAATTGAAACTGGTAAAGTTGCTGATCAAAAGGCTTCTGGGCGTTGCTGGATGTTCAGTGCTCTTAATACAATGCGTCACCCATTACAAAAGAACTTTAAAATTAAGGGATTTGAATTATCCCAAAATTACACTAACTTCTGGGACAAATTTGAAAAATCAAATTGGTTCTTTGAAAACGTAATTGCTACTGCCAATCAAGATTTAGGCGACCGTAAAGTTTCATTCTTATTTGCTACACCACAACAAGATGGTGGCCAATGGGACATGCTTTGTGGATTAATTGAAAAATATGGAATTGTTCCCAAGTCTGTATATCCAGAAACTTTCAGTGCAACTAGTTCCGCAGCTTTAAATGACACTTTAAACACTTTACTTAGAAAAGATGGTTTAAAGCTTAGAGAACTTGTTAAAGCCGGAAAAAGTTCAAAAGAAATTGAAAGTGCAAAAGATGAAATGCTCAACGAAGTATTTCGAGTTTTAGCAATTTCTTTGGGAGTTCCACCTAAAAAATTTGACTTTGAATATCGCGATGATGACAAAAATTACCACATTGACTGTGATATTACCCCACAAGAATTCTTTAAAAAGTATGTTGGCTGGAATTTAAGCGATTATATCTCAACTATTAATGCTCCAACTACAGACAAGCCATTCCACAAAGTATTTTCAGTTGAATATTTAGGTAATGTTGTAGGCGGTCGCCAAGTTCGTCACCTTAACTTACCAATTGACGAAATGAAGGAATTAATTATTAATCAACTTAAATCAGGCGAAGTTGTTTGGTTTGGCTCAAATGTTGTTAAAGATTCTGAACGTAGAGCTGGTCTTTTAGATACTAAGCTTTACCGCAGAGATGAATTATTTGACGTTGACTTTTCAATGAGTAAGGCTGAAAAGCTTGATACCGGTGAAAGTTTAATGGATCATGCGATGGTCATTACTGGTGTTGACTTAGTTGACGGCAAACCAACTAAGTGGAAAATCGAAAATTCATGGGGTGAAAAAGCTGGTTTTAAAGGCTACTTCGTTATGAGCGATGACTGGTTTAATAGCTTTGTTTACCAAGCTGTTATCAATAAGAAGTTCTTATCAGATGAACTTAAACAAACCTTTGAAGACGGCAGTAAGAATCCTATCCAATTATTACCATGGGATCCAATGGGCGCATTAGCAATGGAATTTTAGTTATTGATTTATACAAAAAAGGCTTCACATCGCGTGAAGTCTTTTTTATTACCAAATATGTAACAACCGACTGTTATCCAACTTACTTAGATTAAATTGATGTACATGTTGTTGTTTATTTTCAGGAAATTCCTTTACGAAATCAGCCAAGTTATATAACCCAGTTGAATAAGTCCAAACTCCCTTAACTTTTCTAATAGGATCTAACATCTCATTTCTAATTGGATAAGCTGAAATGAGGAAATGCTTGTGATGGAACTTGAATACAAAATAAGGCAATTTAAACTCCTCAATTGCTTCTTCTCTTGTCTTAGCAATTGAAATTACATTGCGATAAGTTCCATACTTTTCTGTAAACTTATCATTAAATGAGAAGTAAAAGTTAGAAATATGAACATGTGGAAAATCTTCTTCTTTTACCCCATCAGGAACTGCAATCACATGCTCAAAATGATCCAAGTTGCTTTCTCTTTGAGATAAAGCACGTTCCATTTGATTAGGTGTAATCATTTTGGCCCACTCTGGAACTTCTGGATGAGCTTTATAAGTATTAAACATCTGTTTAACAACTTCCGGCTTAACCCAATCATAATGCATTCTTGTTTGATTACGCTTGAGCAAGTTGTCTAACGTATTATTTTGCATTAAATCGACTACAAATAATTCATAGCGATATTTGTCAACTAATGGCCTAAAATGCTCAATTGCACTTGGGGCAATGTGCGTTCCATCAACAATAACTGTTTCTCCATAAGACATCTTATGTTCAACTAAATTATCAACCAATTGTTCTGTTCGAACATTAACATGCCGCGGAATCACTTGATGCAAATAGTCTGCTTCTTCTTCATAGTATACTGTTAAGTCAGCTAAAAGTAGGCGAATCGAATCACGACTAATTGCATATGGCTGTAAGTGATGGCGGGCAATGAATGAGGACTTCCCCGATCCTGGGGCTCCTCTTAATAAGAATATTTTGCGCATCGCTTATTCTCCATAACCTAGAAATTTCTTTACACTGTTAAAGATTTTACCATAAAATATGCGTTTTTTATGTTTGTAAATGCAATTAGCTTAAAATTTTCTTATCTATTATTTTAAGCTCAGAATTCATTGTATAAACAATCGGCTCTGCATTTGGTACTTCTAAGTTAACAATATCATGATTATCAATTGATTCAAGCTTTTTGATTAAAGCACGTAAACTAGAACCATGAGCAACAATTAATTGATCTTTCCCTTGAATGAGTTGGCTAGCTACATGCTCATGATAATATGGCATCAATCTTTTTTGAGTTTGATGCAAGCTTTCAGCCTTAGGTAATATTTGAGGATCTATCATATCATAGCGTCGATCATTAAGGCTATCTTTCGCTAGTGGTGGCACTTCATCAAATCCTCTACGCCAGTTCTTAATTTGTTCTACACCAAAGATTTCTCGAGCTTTATCTTTATTAATCCCTCGCAAAGCTCCATAATGTCGTTCATTTAGTCGCCAAGTTTTAGTGATTGGCAAATACAAAAAATCATTTACTTCACTGATGATATTTGCGGTCATAATTGCACGTGATAATAATGAAGTATGAATATGTGTTGGTGCAAAGTCTGGCATCTCTTTGATTAATTCTCCAGCCATCTTTGCTTCATCAATACCTCGTTTGCTTAAGCCAATATCATTCCAACCAGTAAAAATATTTTCAGCATTTGCAATACTTTCGCCATGTCTAACTAAAACAAGTTTTACCATTATCAAAATCCTATCTAAATAAGGCTAAAATTCCAGCTGCAAACAAAATCACACCAAAAATCAAATAGGCCTTTAATCCTTTCTGATTATTTGGTTGGTGTCTACGATTATAATAAAAAGACATATCATAGATTCCCACTATCAGTAATACAGCTACCAAAAAGTATTTGTTTTCCATATTAATCATCCTTATTCAAAACAATCATGTTTTCTTTTAGTCCACGCTGATATTCTGCCTGTAAAGTAACATGATTTATACCTAATTTTTCTTTAAGTACCTGGCCTATTTTCATATAAAGTTGTTCAAGTTGTACTACACTCATTTTTTCAGTTACATTGACATGAGCATCCATCATAATCAAATCATCACTATAGCGCCAAACATGCAAATGATGTAAATTAGTAACTTCTGGAAAAGCAAGCACAATCTTTTTAACTTCATCTAAATCTACATTAGGATTTGATTCCATCAAAATATTAGCTGCTTTTTTAGTAATTTTATACGCTTCAAACATTACAAAAATAGAAACTAACAAAGTCATTAATGGATCGACTAAATTACTCTTCCAAAAATAAATGATAGCTGCACCAATTACAACAGCAACACTTGATAAAGCATCAGACAACATGTGCAAAAAAGTCGACCGAACATTCAAATTATGGGAAGAATCATGCTTCATTACTAACATTGAAATGCCGTTTGCCACTAACCCAATGACTGCTATTATGAGCATCAATTGTCCCTTTACTTCTTGTGGCTTACTGAAACGCTCAAAAGCTTCAATCATTAAAAAGAAACTAATCACAAATAAAACAACTCCATTAGTAAATGCAGCTAAGGTTTCAGCTCTTTGGTAACCAAAAGTTTTATGCTTATCACGGTCTTTTTGACCAATTAAATGAGCGACAAAGGATATTACAATTGCAGCCACATCACTTAAATTATGAACCGCATCTGAAAGTAAGGCTAATGAGCCAGAAAAAATACCACCTAAAAATTCAGCCAAAGTAATTACTATATTTAATATAGTTACAAAAAGATATTTACTTGTGATTTTATTTTGTTTCATGATTACTCCTAAAATTCTTCTGCTTTAATGTTGTAATCAACAATCTCAAACTTTCCATCATCGCTTAATATTCCCCGGGTAATACTACCATTGTCTGGGAATTCAATATCATGCAAGCGATCACTCTTATTCCAATACTTAATCCCCAAAGTCTTGATAAAGTCCCCATGTGATACTAAAAGAACACGATTTTCATTTTCTGTTTCTTCTTGTAGTTTCTTTATTGCTCTGACCATTCTAGTATCAAGTTCTTCAGAATTTTCTGCTAAATGACGTGGGTCTGCTTTTTTAGTAGCTTCTCTAAATTCATAAATTCCGACTTGATTGATAATTTTTTGAACATTTCTTTCAGGTCCAACGCCTGCTGCTTGACCAATTGCTTCCCAGGTCTTATCAATATCGTCACCTTCAAATGACCCAAAAAACACTTCACGAAATTCCGGTAGTTTTTTTATTTTTCCTATTTCAGAAACTTCATTAGCGTTTTTCATTAAGTGAACAGTATCAATTGCTCTTTTTAAATCAGATGAATACATATTATCAAAATGAATTTGTGACAACACTTCAGCTGTCTTCTTCAAATCATTTATACCTTTTATAGTTAAGGGGGAATCGGCCCAGCCCTGAACCTTATTCAGCTGATTAAACATTGTTTCACCATGTCTGATTAAATATACTTCAGTTGTCATTTATATCCTCCTTTTTACTAATTCTATTCTACCATCAAATATAAGAAAAAATTTTTAAAAGCGGCTAGCAATATGCTTGCCATCCAAGATAAATTGCTAAAAATACAGCAAAAATAAACGTTATGACTCTTACAGCTTTAACTGGTAAAAACTTAATGATTTTTTGCCCTAAAAAGCCCCCAATGAATAACCCCAATGCTAATGGAATGGCCTTTGACCAATAAACTTTTGAAGTGAAAAGAAAGATAACTAATGCAATTAAATTACCTAAAGACCCTATAACATTCTTCACGGCATTAACAACAACAAAATTATCTTTACTAACGCTCAGCAAGGCTATTAGCATCAAAATACCTGATGCTGCACCAAAATAACCTGTGTAAACTCCTGCCGCAAACATTTCAATCTGAGCAATAAGTTGATTATCTTCTCTTTTTTGATAGGTGATTTTTTTACCACTAACCAAAAACAAAAAAGCTGAGAATAAAACGAAAAATGGTACTAATTTTTCAAAAATTTTCCCAGGAAATATTACAACTAAAAAACTCCCAATAACTGCACCAATCAATATTAAAATAATGTACTTAATATAATTTCGCCATGACTTTTTTAGTTCTTTTACAGAAGAAGCTGCTGCACCCATCCCCGTAAATATCAAAGCCGCTGTATTAGTAACATTGGCATAAACTGGCGATACTCCAGCAAGCAATAAAGCTGGATATGAAACTAGTGACGCCATACTCGATACTACTGATACTATTCCGGCTAAAATCCCCGCTGCAACTAAAAAAATAAAAACTAAAACTTCCCCTGTCATAAAAATCCTCTTTTCAAGTCCTAACTTAGCTTTTTAGTAAAAAATGCGTAAAATAGACTATAGATAATTTTATCAAAGAAAGGATTAAATTATGAAAAAAGTTGCAGTAATTTTTGCTGATGGTTGTGAAGAAATTGAAGGCTTGAGCCAAGTTGATGTTCTAAGACGACTAGGCGTACCTACTGATATGATTGGTTTAACCAAGCTTCAAGTTCATGGAGATCATGATATTAATATAACTTGTGACAAAATCCTTGATGACAGTCTTTTAGATTATGACTTAGTATCCTTCCCAGGCGGTAAACCTGGTGCTGAAGCATTAAGAGATAATTCTCAGCTAGCTCAGCTAATGAAAAAACGTCACCAACTTGGAAAATGGAATGCTGCGATGTGCGCTGCCCCAATTGCATTAAGTCGTTATGGTTTGCTTAATGACACTGATTACACTTGCTACCCGGGCTTTGAAAAAGAAATTGGAAAAGAATGCCCTACAGGAAGATTTCATGAAGATATAGTTGTAACTGATTCTAAACAAAAAATCATTACCAGCCGTGGACCAGCAACTGCATGGGCTTTTTCATACGCTTTAGCACAAGCACTTGGCATTGAAACAAAAACCTTAGAGGATGGAATGCTTTATACTTATCTCAAAGATAATATTTAACCTGTATGCATATCATTAGATATTTTACAATCTTCTTTATAAACTATACTTAGTACAAGTAAAGGAGGTTGTAAAATGAGCCTAGTTTTTATTGAACCAGCAAAAATTAGCGATTTGAATGATATTATGACAATAATTAATAGTTCAAAGCAGTTTTTAAAAGAAGCTGGAAGTAATCAATGGCAAAATGGCTATCCTGATGAGAATATAATCAAAGAAGATATTAACAATGGACATGGCTGGATTTTAAAAGTAAACGGAAAAACTGCAGGTTACGCTGCATGTATAATTGGAAAAGACCCTACCTATGCCAATATTGAAGATGGTGAATGGGCAAATGATGAAGATCCATATGCTACAATTCATCGCTTAGCAATCAGTGGCGATTATCGAGGGCAGCATTTATCCAGTCAACTAATGAGTAACTTAATTTCAGCAATGAGAGTTAAAGGCATCGAAAACTATCGAATCGATACTGCTCCTATTAATAAAATTGTTCAAAAACTTGCAACTAGTTCAGGTTTTAAATATCGCGGAATTATTGAAGTAGATAATGAACCGATTGATCCGGAAAGAGTTGCTTATGAACTTAATTTGATAGATTATGAATAATTAACATAGTTTATGCTATATTCTGACAAGAATATAGCATTTTTTTGAAAAAATTTAACATATTCACTTTATTTTGTAGCGTTTTCTCGATAAACTAATAAGGATATACAATACAAAAGGAGACAAAATCGGATGTTAAAATATAGAATTCAGTCGATTTTATTTGTGCTTGTTGCATTTATGCTCGGCTGTAACGAATATATGATTGTTGGGGTGTTAAAAGATATCCACAGTGATATGGGAATACCACTTGCTACATTAGGTATTTTAGTTACCTTATTTGCATTGGTTTACTCAATCTGTACACCATTTATTTCTTTATTGAGTGCTCGCTTTAAGCGTCACAATGTTTTATTTGCATTATTAGTGATTTTTTTAGTTGCTAATACTTGGACTGCAATCGCACCAAACTTTATTTCATTACTCTTATCAAGAGTTTTAGCTGGGGCAACTGCTGGTTCAATTATTTCAATCACTGTTGTTATGGCAAGTTTCATTGCACCACCAGAAAAAAAGGCTGCATTAATTTCCTGGGTTTTCGCAGGCTTTAGTATTGCTAACGTTGCTGGGGTTCCTATTGGAAACACCATTGCACGTGTATTTTCATGGCGTGATAGTTTTTGG
The DNA here is from genome assembly GCF_055362665.1 of Lactobacillus fornicalis. NCBI lineage: Bacteria > Bacillati > Bacillota > Bacilli > Lactobacillales > Lactobacillaceae > Lactobacillus > Lactobacillus fornicalis. The sequence continues at coordinate 772 of NZ_JBLTIM010000024.1, read as the reverse complement.
ATGGTTACAATTTTAACTGTTATCATCTTTGTTTTGCTTTTTATTTACGCTCCTAAGGATACTCCTCAAAGTCATGCAGGTACTCCTGAAGAAGCAGCTAAGATTTCTGCTGATAGAAAGAAATATATTGTTCACCCTATCACAATTACTAATGCTTTATTTATTATTTGTGTTACTGCTGCACAATATAGTTTTTACACTTATATTACCGAAATTATCACTAAATACCTTCATTTCACAGATTCTGTGTTGAGTATTCTATTATTCATTCTTGGTATTGTTTCAATCTTCGGTAACAAGCTGGGTGGCTACTACGCTGACCGTGGAAATATGCAAGACATCCCATTCTTGTATGTCATCATGCCTGTATCATTAGTATTAATTGGTTTATTAATCAATTTAACAAATCCACAAAGTTTCCCATTAATTCTTGGAATTATCGGATTTGTTTTGATAGCAATTGTCTGCATCGTTAACGTAAGTTATGGTGCAAACGTTACTGTGCTATTCCTTGACTTAGCCAATGAACAATTCCCTGGTGCACTTGATTTATCATCAACATTCAACCCAGTATTTTCAAACTTCGGTATTGCAGTTGGATCATTTGTTTCATCAATGGCAATTGGTTCAGGATTGTTTAACATTGGAAATATCGTATTTATCTCAGCAATCTTCGGTTTCTGCTCATTAGCATTAGTATTGAGACTTGAGAAATTAACTAAAGAAGATATGTAAAAAAGTCCGTGAGAATTAATCGAGACCGTAAAATAGT
>NZ_JBLTIM010000023.1:0-2589 GCF_055362665.1 Lactobacillus fornicalis | reverse complement strand
AAATTTGACAGTTTCAAAAAATCTCTAATAACTATTTTTATTGTTATTAGAGATTATTTATTCTAAATGTTTTTTTAATGAAATCTCATTCCACCATCAACTTGAAGTGATTGTCCAGTAACATACCCAGCACCTGATGAAGCAAACCAAGCCACAACTTCAGCTACATCGCTAGGTTTTGCTTCACGACCAAGCACTATCTCTTTGAGACAATTTGCTTGTTGTTGCGTTATTGTTTCATGTTTAATTTTTGCAATTTTTTATCAATTACATATCGCATTTTTGTGCGAACAATTCCAGGATTATAAGCATTAACAGTAATTTTATCTACTGCCAATTCTTTGGCCGCAGCTTGAGTCAAGCAACGAGTTCCAAATTTTGAAACAGAATAAGCACTTTGCAAAGCAGAAGCTTCATATCCAGACAATGATGCTGCATTAATAATCCGGCCTGCTTTTCCTTGCTTTTTAAATTGCTTAGCTGCAGCTTGAATACCCCAGTATGTACCTTTAAGATTTATATCAAATAAACGTTCAACACGTTTAGGGTCAGAATCAGTAAAGCTATCCCAGCATTATTAACATATAATGCTAAATCACATAAATTAGCTACAGCATGTTTGACAAGTGCAAAGACTTCATTGCGATTGGCTATATCTATCCTTATTAAGTTATTTCAAAATAACAAAGTAAAGAAAGATAATTTTATAAAAGATTATGGTCGGTTAAGATATATGGAAGTGTGTAGTAAGCCTTGTTATATTTTTAGTATCACGCTATCTTCAAAGGAAAGGAAAGAAAGGAAATTATTAAAAGCATTAAAAGTCTTTCAAAGTTTGAGATAACACGTATACTTAATGATTTTTACAGCTATCCATTGAACGAAATAAGGAATCGAATAATCATATTCTTAACAGCAATGTGGTTAGTGAAGGATTCATGCGTACAGACTAATAATATTTATATTAATAGTAGTATTGGATATATAAGCTCGGTAAAACTTGATATTCCATATTCTATGGCTAATGGTCATCCTCAAAATATAGCTTTAACAAAAACTGAAAATCAACAGGTTAATTTTTACTATAAAATGTTATATCCAATAATGTCAAAAGTAGGTGGTAATATACCAAATCCAGAATATAATAGTGAATATAGTTTTATTAGAAACTATGATGTAACTGATCGTAGTAAAGAGTCTAGCTTTATAAGAGCGATACGCTCGGTTCAAAATGCCAGAAGAACATGTCAATTACCGGTTAAAATTGACTTCTATATGCAAGCGCTACAATGTTTATTTGCCTTAGAAGGTAATAGAAGTACCCAAATTGAGAAGATGCTTGCATCAACAGCTATTAATATTTTAAAAATTAGTGGTGAAAATGAAAAAGATGTAGTTAAACAAAATTTTAAATTAGCATTTAGAATTAGATCCAAGCATACTCATGGTAATAAAATCACTTATTCAGATAATGAAATATCTGCTGTTTCTGTAAAGATAGATGAATATGTTCGTGAAATAATTAAAATAGTTTTTGAAAATAAAGCGTTAGATTATTCATCAAAAAATGAAGCTAAAAAAGTTGCAAAATATTTTAGTAATATTAATAAAAAAACAGTTAACTCAAAGCAAAAAAATGTTTTACCTTTTACGTTTCTTTTTTATAAAAATAAACGTAAAAGATAAATTATATTTAGTAAGAGGTAGAATTAATTCAGGGCAAATAGAAAATGTTCACCTAGTTCATAAGATTATAGTAAAGAGGTTGTCAGTATTACACTTAGGCAGCCCTTTTGTTTTATGGAAGTAACATTAAGTACACCCTAATGTTACACATATAGCTCCACTCTATCTGATTGACATATATATGCAAATCGGATATAATTAAAACATAGAAAAGATAGAGGAGAAAGCAATGATACAAACTTTTGCTAATAAGGAAACGGAAAAAGTTTATCATCAAAAATTTTCAAAAAAATTACCACAAAATATTCAAAAGATAGCTATTAGAAAATTTGTGATGATGGACGCTGCTCATGATATTAACGATTTACGAATACCACCAGCAAATCATTTAGAAAAACTTGAAGGTGATAGAAAAGGACAATATAGCATTACCATTAATGACCAGTATCGAATTTGCTTTACTGTTCAAACACCCAATTATTTTTATAATGTAGAAATCGTTGATTATCACTAGTATATAAAAGAGGAAGAATTATGCTAAAGAATACTATACCAACTCCAAAAATAAGTGAAGTGTTAAGTGAAGAATTTATGAAGCCATTAAATTTATCTGCTTATGCAGTTGCAAAAGCAATTGATGTGCCTAGTTCAAGAATTTTAGATATTCTTCATGATAAGAGAAAGATTACGGTCGATACATCTGTCAGACTAGGAAAATTATTTGGTGTATCGCCTAAATTCTTTTTAAATATTCAAAACGATATTGAGCTAAGAAATGCTGAATTAGCAAATAGTAAGGAGTACGATAAGATTAAGAAAATTAGTTTTGCATAAATAATAAGTAATTTATAACTATAATAAGTTAATTGAAAAAATAAATTTATTGAGACTGTAAAATAGTTT
>NZ_JBLTIM010000022.1:0-1372 GCF_055362665.1 Lactobacillus fornicalis | reverse complement strand
GAGACTGTAAAATAGTTTGTGTAAGGATGAATAATTCCTTAAATTTATTTCTTAAAACATTAGAAAAAGGAGTTCCTTTCTCGTATGATTGGTTTGAACAAAAAAACACATACAGAAAGAAGAACTCCTTCATGAATGATTTTACCAAAAATATAGCACAAGCTCTATTCAATCAAGACAAAATAAACGATTTATTGCGCAAAGAACTCCAGCAAGCAGTTAATGACCTATTAGAGGCTGAACTGACTGCGTTTTTAGGCTATGATCCTTATGCCAGAGCTGGCTGGAATACAGGCAATTCACGCAATGGTGCTTACTTTCGCAAGGTTGATACGCAATTTGGCGAGATTAAAATTCAGGTGCCTAGGGATCGTAACGGCATGTTTCATCAGCACACGCTCCCTGACTACAAGCAGCACTCCAATGTCTTGGAAAGCATGATTATCAAGCTATATTCCAAAGGCGTAACCACTAGAGAAATAGCCGACTTGATTGAAAAGATGTATGGCAGTCATTACAGCCCAGCTCAGGTATCTAACATCTCCAAGCAGATGATTCCAAAAGTCGAGGCCTATCATCAGCGCAAATTCAGTGACAAGTTCTTCTGCGTTTATTTGGACGCTACCTACATTCCTTTGCGTCGCATAACCTTTGATCGTGAAGCAGTTTATATTGCCATTGGCATCAAGCCTAATGGTCACAAGGAAGTCATCGATTACCGCATTGCTCCCAGCGAAAACGTCGAGAATTGGACGGAAATGCTTCAAGACATGAAGTCTCGCGGTCTAGAACAGGTTGAGCTCTTTCTTTCAGATGGCGTTGTGGGCATGAAGACAGTGCTGGAGCAGACTTATCCGAAAGCTCATTTTCAACGCTGTCTAGTTCATGTCATGCGCAATATTTGCGCTAAAGTACGCGTAGATGATCGCGAAACGATCATGAATGAATTCAAGCAAATTCATCAACAGCCAAATAAGGAAGCCGCGATCAAAGTCTTGCACGCCTTCTATGACAAGTGGAACAGAGCGTACAACCATGTCATCAGAAATCTCAAAGAGATTGAACCTGATCTGCTAGTCTTTTACAGCTATCCTAAGCAGATCAGGGCTTCAATTTACTCTACCAATATGATCGAATCCTTTAACAACGTTATCAAGCGTAAAGCTAAGCCTAAAGCAGAGTTTCCAACTGAACAGTCGCTTAATACTTTTATTGGCATTCAGGCAATGAGCTACAACGAACGCTATTTCAATCGAATCCACAAAGGCTTTGGTCAGGTTCAGGATACCTTAGAATCCTACTTTGATTAAATAAAAGATTAAAAAATCAATCTACGAGAAAAATCTATTTACACAAAAAATTTGACAGTTTC
>NZ_JBLTIM010000021.1:0-37580 GCF_055362665.1 Lactobacillus fornicalis | reverse complement strand
AACTAGCACCACGCGTATAACATATGTGTACTTTTATTTCCCTATTGTAAGTAGATTCTTCTTAGATCAATAATATCTTTATTTGAAAGCTGAATCACATTATGGAGATAATCATTTATTGAACCGTAGTTTTTATTAATAACTGTGATTGCATGGTTGAGATATTCTGGATGAACTGTTTGAATATCTTTAATAGATTGTAATAAATTATCACTGGCGCCTTTTTTCTTTTCATCAATGAGTAAATTCTCAACAAAAGACTTTGTGGTGATATTGGTTAATAAATAATCTTTCTTTATTGTTTCAAGTGGGACTCCAAGACTTGATAACAATAAAAACGCTCCAAAGCCAGTCCGGTCCTTTCCCGCAGTGCAGTGAAATAAGACAGCTTCGTTTTCGTGTGTATTTGACAAAAGAAATTTAAAAAAGTTTTGATAAGCATGACGAGCTGTTGCAGAGTGAATCATGTCCTCATAAGCTAATAGCATGTGATCAAATCCAAATTGTGGATCCTTTTCTGCTTCTGTTTCAAGGGCATCAATGCTTTTTGATGAATTTGTCAAATCGTCACTGAATACTGGATTAAAATCATATTGAACGTTTTCAGGAATTCGGTCTGGTTGCTTTTCTACTTCTTCTTTTGAACGAAAATCTATATCATACTTAACGCCGTAATTTGTTAAATAGCTACGATCATCTTCTGATAAATCCGCTAAGTGCCCAGATCTCAATATTTTATGAAATTTTATTTTCTTACCAGATATCGTTTCATATCCACCCAATTCTCTGAAGTTTCGACCATTGGTAATATTAATTAACTTGTTTGAAAAATTAGTTTCCAAAAAATGCCCTTCTTTCTAATCTATTGGTATTAAATTTTACCAACAAAATTGTTGTGCTACAAGATAATAAGTTTGAATAAAATATGTTAAAATATATTTAAAAGTAAAACGCTTTCTTAGGAGATGGAAATTATGGCTAACGATTATAAAACTATTTTAGTTCCAGTTGATGGTTCTGAAGCTGCGGAAAGAGCTTTTGACAAAGCTGTAAAAATTGCAATTGAAAATGGAGGAAAGATTGATGTGTTAAATGTAATTGATACCAGACAATTCATTGGTGAAATGCAAGATACATTAATTAGTGGTGATACTATTTATCAAATGACTCAAGACTCTGAAAATTACTTAATAAGTTTAAAGAAATGGGCGAAAGATAATTTCGATTTTGATAAAGTTGATTACCACATTCGTTATGGCAGCCCCAAGAGAATTATTTCATATGATTTTATCAAAGATAATCATAATGATTTGATTATCATGGGAGCAACAGGTTTAAATGCCGTTGAAAGAATGCTGATGGGGTCAGTTACTGAATATGTTAATCAACATGCAATGGCTGACATATTAATAGTACGAACTGACCTTGAAAACAAAAAAATAAATAAGAAAAAATAGTTAAATCCGAACGATACAAAAAAAGCCTCTTTCTAAGGAAAGAGGTTTTTTATTTAAAATTGATACCTACCAATAACGGTAAATAAATATTTGGCAAAATTGATACTTTTCACTTGGAAATGTATCTAGTTTCTGTTATTATATCAAATAACGAACATTTTGACTTTTGATAAGGAGGAAATATGATGTTAATGCTAGCTTTTAATAAAGAAGTAGAAGTAAGCAAGAACCTCGTATTTTCTCGCGAGGTTTTTGTTCGTGTCTATATTTAAGATATTATCAGACTTAGTATTAATAGCATGCTATTAATATTGAGTCTTTTTTAATGTCTAGGGGAAATGTGTTTTTCATTATCATTAGTAGGAGGATAATATGAAAAAGTTCAAAAAAATGTTAGTTGCTGGGCTAGCTCTTGCGTTGGCAACAGTAGCAACTGCTTGTGGTAGTAAGTCATCCAGTTCATCAAAAGATGGCTATACCCCAAAGAGTTTGACAGTTCAATTTGTTCCTAGTCAAGCTGCAGACAAGCTAGAAGCTCGTGCTAAGCCTCTTGAAAAGATGCTTTCTAAAAAATTAGGTATTCCAGTTAAGATCTCTATGTCAACTGACTACAATACTGTTGTTGAAGCAATGAAATCAAAGAAAGTTGATGTTGGTTTCTTACCACCAGATGGATACGTATTAGCTCATAAGCAAAAAGCCGCTGATGTTTTACTTCAAGCTTTACGTTATGGTATTAAGCAACCAGGTGGTGTACAAACTAAGGACTTAGTTAAATTTTATCGTGCTGAAATTTTAGTTAAGAAGGGTTCAAAGATTAAATCTTGGAAAGATCTTAAAGGTAAGAGTATTTCAGTACAGAATCCAACTTCATCAGCTGGTTACATTTTCCCAGTTGCAGAACTTAAAGAAAAAGGCCTCGATGTAACTAAAAAGGGTAATGCTAAGTTAGTTACTGTTACAGGTCATGATCAAGCAGTTTTGAATGTTTTAAATGGCGATACTGATGCAGCTTTTGTTTTTGAAGATGCACGTAATACTGTTAAAAAGGATAATCCAAAAATTATGAGTCAAGTAGTGCCAATCTACTTTACTAAGGCAATTCCTAACGACACTATTTCAGTACGTTCAGACATGAACAAAGCCTTTAGAAAGAAACTTGCTAAGGCATTTATTTCTATTGGTAAATCTAAAGAAGGTAAGAAGTTAATCGAAAGTATCTATAGTCATGAAGGTTATGACTACACTAAAGATTCTGGCTTCAATATTGTACGTAAGTACGATAAAATTGCTGGAGAATAAGCATAAATTTATTTATAAGGAGTTATAGTCGATGGCAGACAAGCCAATGATTCAATTAAAGAACGTTACCAAAGTATATGACAATGGTACAGTCGGTTTAAATAAAATTAATCTTGATATTAAAAAAGGTGAATTTGTTGTAATTGTCGGTTTATCAGGTGCTGGTAAATCAACTTTGATGCGTTCTATCAACCGTCTTCACGATATTACTGAAGGTGATATTTTAATTAATGGTGAATCTATTACTAATGCACGTGGTAAAGAATTGCGTCTTATCCGTCGTAATATTGGTATGATTTTCCAAAGCTTTAATTTAGTAAAACGCTCAAGCGTTTTAAGAAATGTTTTAACTGGTAGAGTGGCATATTATCCATCATGGAAATCTACTTTTAATTTATTCAGTAAAGAAGATAAACAAAAAGCTTATGAAGCTCTTCAAAGAGTTGATATGGCTGATAAAGTTTATTCAAGAGCTGATGAATTGTCAGGTGGGCAACAACAACGTGTTGCAATTGCACGTGTATTGACTCAAAATCCTAAAATTATTTTAGCTGATGAGCCAACAGCTTCTCTTGACCCTAAGACAAGTAGAAGGGTTATGCATGACCTTAAAATGTTGAATGAAGAATTTGGTATGACTGTTGTTGCCAATCTCCACTCAATTGAGCTTGCACGTGAATTTGGTAAAAGAATTATTGGTATTCGGGCCGGTGAAGTAGTATATGATGGTGCAGTAGAAAATACTCCACAAGAAGTATTTGATGCTATTTACAGCGGAAAAACCAAGGAGGAAATCAATGGCTAAGCTTGATCAAGAAATGATGGAACTGCCTAAAAAGAAGTTTCAATTCTGGAATCTGGTTTGGCTAGTTGTTTTCGTTGGTGGATTAGTTGTTTCTACAATAGAAACTAATACTAGCTTATCTGCTTTTTTAAACAACTTCGGACAATTTGCTGAAATTTTCACACAAATGGCACAGCCAGATTGGGGATATACTTCTACTGCAATTCCTTATTTAATTGAAACCATTAAGATGGCTGTTTTAGGGACAGTTATTGGTTCAGCAATTGCATTTGTATATTCATTGTTGATTGCCAGAAATATCATTAAAAACAAGTATGTTACAGGTGTGCTTCGTTTCATTATGAATATTATAAGAACTTTACCTGACTTACTTCTTGGTGCAATTTTTGTTGCTGTGGTAGGTATTGGACCAGTTGCAGGTATTTTGGCATTATCTGTATTTACTTTTGGTGTGGTTGTTAAGTTATTTTATGAAGCAATAGAAACTATTGACCCCGGTCCAAGTGAAGCAGTGATTGCTTGTGGTGGTAATAAGCTTAATATGATTTCATTTGCTGTTATGCCACAAATTTTGCCATACTTTATCAGTTATACACTCTATGCTTTCGAACTTAATGTTCGTGCTTCTACAGTTTTAGGTTATATTGGTGCTGGTGGTATTGGTCTTTACCTTAAGCAAACACTCGATATTTTCGACTATGCAAAAACAGGGACAATTATTATCGCAGTCTTTATTGTGGTATTAATTATCGACTATGTATCATCTAAGGCAAGGGAGGCATTGATGAAATAATGGATACAACATTTAAGCAATTGCCTGCAAAGCCAGTATCTGCTAAAGCACGCTTTGCTCACTGGGCACTTACAATTTTCACCATTGCACTCATCATTTGGTCAACAACTGGTATTAATTTCTCAGGAATTAAAGCTACTGCTGGGCAAATTACCGGGGCAATTTTTAATGGACTTATTCATCCTGATTGGTCATATATTTATAATGGTACAGGGGAAGATTTGGTTTCTCAATTATGGGAAACTTTATGTATTGCTTTTTTAGGTACTTTTATCTCTGCAATTATTTCAATTCCCTTTGCGTTTTGGGCAGCTACGACTAAAAACAAAAAGTGGTATGCTTCTCGTTCAGGAAAATTTGTTTTAACTTTTATCAGATGTTTCCCTGAAATTGTTTTGGCTTTAATGTTTATTAAAGCTGTTGGCCCTGGTTCTGCTGCTGGGGTACTAGCATTAGGTTTCCACTCTGTAGGGATGTTAGCTATGCTATTTTCTGAAGCAATAGAAAGTTTGGAAGATGGTCCAAATGAAGCAGTTATTGCTTCAGGTGGTTCTAAATGGAATGTAGCGATGTTTGCTACCCTTCCTAATTTAATGCCTGCTTTAATTTCTAATACTTTGTATCGTTTTGACGTTTCTGTCCGTTCAGCTTCTATTTTAGGTATTGTTGGTGCCGGTGGTATTGGTTATCCTTTAACTATTGCTTTAAATTATCGTCAATGGAATCGTGTAGGTATTATCTTAATTGGTATTATTGTTATGGTTGTTTTAATTGACTGGATTTCTGGTGCCATTCGAAAGAAATTAGTATAAAAACTATTAACTTCAAGCAAAGAGAGGGTCGATCCTCTCTTTTTTTGTTATAATATGAAATGTATTTTTAGGAGGTTCTGCATGGAAAGTTTAAATACTATAAAATTAGCTGATGAACTAACTACTAAGCAAGATGATATTTTAGCTGATACTACTAAGTTAAATGCTGAAGCTATTTATCAACTAATTGATGAATTAAAAGTTTTGAAGCACCCAATTCAAGAATACTTTGAAATGAGTCAAGATGAGTATTATTCTATTGAAAGTGATCATCAACTTACACTTTTAGACATGAATAATAAACTTGTTGATCTTCATGACCGTATTTTAACTAACCACGTAGATGGTTATGTTGATAAAGATGAAATTAATTTGACTTATAATCATGAAAATCCATACGAAGATGGCATGTATGATAAAGAAAATGATTTTCACGTTTTAGCTTACAGCTTGAAGGTTATTAGTGCTGTTATGGCAGTAGCGCCACAAAAGTTAACTGAAATTATTTCTAAAGATGCTGTTCTTTCATTAGGACTTGCAGTATATGCTTTAAAGCATAATGCATAAATAGTGACTAAGATCTGCATTTGCAGGTCTTTTTCTTTTAGGAGGGTTTAGTGTGCTTGGTTTTTTCGCAAAAAAAATTGCTCAGGTATTAAATAATCATAAACAAGAAAATAATAATGATACTGACCCAATGCAAAAATTTCTTAAAGTTGGCGAATATTCAGTTGGAGCGCAAGAGAATACACCAGATGGTGGTGATTATACTTTAACAGTTTATAAAGATGATCATGGAATTTTACATCAAGCGTTAAGTCCAGAAGAGTCTGATAAGTTAGCTGCGACCTATGTTAGACGTTTTGATAGTCGGCTTGGAAGATTTCGAGCATTTCAAAATAGAAAAACGGGTGTTAGATATAGCGTTACAGATTATTTAGATACCTTTTTAGACCAAATTAAGCCACAGATAAGAAGTGGGAATAATTCAATAAATATTGGGGTTTTGACCGATACTCACTATAAAGCTACTGATTCAGTTGATTTTTATGGTAATAATGGCTTAATTCATGTTAGAGAGTTTAACCATCTTGAAAAGTCTGGGCTACTTCATCTAAAGGCTCATTTAGGTGACTGGATTGACGGGTCAGATGCTGGTTTAATTGGCGAAAGCGAATTAATCAAACTACGTAATAGTTTTAAGAGTACCCGAACTCCCTTTGCCATTATTAAAGGAAATCATGATGAAAATGATAAATTTGATGAGCATCATGATTTAAAGGCTAGTTTCCCTGAAAATGAATTTGAGAAAATTATGTGGCCTATCATGTATGCGCAAAAAGAATTAAAATATGTTTCACGATATCATGGAGTGGCCTATTTTGATAAAGATGATTTAAGAGTGATTTTTGTTAATACTTCAGATGTTCCTTATATATTAGATGAGCAAGGAAAGAAAAAATATGATACAAAGTTAACTCTAGCAATTCGAGAAGATCAGGTTGAAGAATTAATTGAAATTCTAAGCAGTTCTAGTGGTAAAAAAATTATTTTACTTAGTCATGGAAATCCGATAAATCGAAAGGGTGGCAATGCACTTAAATATAATGGGCGTTCGCTACATGAATTATTGGTTGCCTTCAATCAACGTGAAAAAGGGAGAATGCATTCACATAATGTCCCACCTGAATTTACATTAAGCAATGATTTTGACTTTACCAATGTAGAAAATGCTAAAGTGATTGCATATTTCTGCGGTCATCGTCACGTTGAAGATCAATTCAGAATTAATGGTATTCAATATATTTTATTTAACTGTTCAGCTTTAATGGGGCCAGGTCATGCATTAACTACTAAATATAATAAGAATTGGAACCGTCAAATTGACGATATTACTGAATTTGCAGGCTATGTAGTAAACGTTGATTTAGTAAAAAGTCAAATACAAGTCTTTGGCTATGGAGCAGCCAGTTTTAAGAGAGTTTTTAGTATTTAATTTTTCTAAAGATATGCTACAAAATTCAGTTTTTAGCATATAATGATATAGTTATCTTGTAACAATTTTGTAAAATTTATAAAAAAAAGAGAAGGACAGGTAATATGTGCGGGATTGCTGCGTTTTATAACCCAGAAATTAATGATAAACAAGCTGCCATTGGTAAAATGATGGAAGCAATTAAGCACCGTGGCCCTAGTTCCGATGGGATGTATACTAACGATGTAATGGCCTTGGGATTTAGAAGACTATCAATTATTGATCTTCGTGGGGGAACCCAGCCAATTTTTAATGAAGATAAGTCTAAAGCAATTATTTTTAATGGCGAAATTTACAACTATAAGCCAATTAGAGAAGACTTGATAAAAGCAGGCCATACCTTTACTACTAAGGCAGATACTGAAGTTTTACTTCATGGATATGAAGAATGGGGAATGGCTGGCTTATTAAAAAAGGTAAGAGGAATGTTTGCCTTTATCATTTGGGATGATGAAGAAAAGTCAATGTATGGTGCGCGTGACTTCTTTGGAATTAAGCCAATGTACTACCAAAATAAAGACGGAAAATTATTAGTAGGTAGTGAATTAAAGAGCTTTTTGGCTTATCCTGATTTTCAAAAAGAGCTTAATGTAGAAGCTGTAAAGCCATACTTGATGAATCAATATAATGATTTGAAAGAAACTTTCTTTAAAGGGGTCTACCGTTTCCCAGCAGGTCATTATTTCAAATTTAAAGATGGCCAGATGGACATTAAGCAGTATTGGGATGCAGAATATAAAGAAAACAATTTAAGCTTTGAAGAAACTCTAGATAAAATTAACGAAGATCTCAAAGAAACTGTAGAACTATATCATAATGCAGATGTTCCAGTAGGTGCCTTTTTGTCTGAAGGTGTAGATTCAAGCTTTGTAACTAGTTTGCTTAATCCTGATGATGTTTTCTCAATCAGTTTTGATGATTCTACTTATGATGAGGCTTCAAAAGCTAAAGCTTTAGCTGATATTAAAGGGTGGCATTTCTTTGCAGATAAAGTAGATGCTGATGAAGCAATGAGAGATTTTCCTGAAATGCAATATCATATGGATGAACCAGATGCTAACCCATCTATTATTCCTTTATGGTATCTCTCAAAATTAGCTCGTAAGCATGTTACTGTTGCATTATCTGGAGAAGGTGCAGATGAATTATTTGCAGGTTATGTAAATTATGGCATGCATACACATAACAATGTGATTAAGGTCTTTACTTCAGGCCTTAAAAAGTTACCTAAAGGAGTAAAAGTTAGTTTAGCTAAGGGTATTAAGAAAATGCCTAATTTTCCAGGTAAGGTACATATGTACACTAATTTGGCTAAACCAAGTGAATTTTATGTTGGTCAATCAGTAATTTATGATATGGATCACCCAACAATCTTTTCAAGTGATGATGCTAATAGTATGCTTCAACCAACTTATCGCAATGAATTAACTACTAATGGCCTTTATCAGGAAGACTTTAAGAAAGTTAAAGACTTAGATAATGTTAAGCAAATGCAATATATTGATTTACATCACTTTATGTTAAATGATATTTTGCAAAAAGCTGATAAAATTTCAATGGCCCACTCTCTTGAGTTGCGTGTACCATATCTTGATAGAAAGATTGCAGAATTAGCTAACTCTATTCCTACTAAGTATTTAGTAAATAAGCATGATACTAAGTATGCTTTGAGAAAAGCGAGTGAACGAGTTTTACCTGAAGAATGGGCTAAAAGACCTAAGTTAGGTTTCCCAACACCAATTAAACAATGGCTCAAAGAAGAAAGATTTTATAAACAAGTTCGTAAACTTTTCTGTGAAGATTTCGTTAATGACATTTTTGAACAAGAAAAGATTATTGATTTGTTAGATGAAAACTTTAAAGGTGATGGTTCTCATCGTCGTCAAATTTGGGCAATTTATACCTTTCTTGTTTGGTATAAGCTATACTTTATTAATTACGAAGAAACAGTTAAAAAATATCAACATGTACAACCTGAAGTTGCGGCATTAATTGAACAAGGTAAGTTAGTATAATATAAATGTCTATATCTAGTAGAAAACCACACTAAATAGTGTGGTTTTTTCTATACAAAAAAATTTAGAATTTGTTTTGCTAGGTGCAAAAAGTATGAGAGTAGTGGTTTTTGCTAACTACAATATATATTAGCGCCAAAAATTTGTAATACAATATCTTGTGCTTTCGTGCTATTATGTATCTATAATGATTATAACTTATGAGAGGAACCGGACACATGCTTAAAGAGACGCCTAGTAAAAAGATGATTGTTGAAGCTATGAAGAAGCCACAATATCTTGTAAAAAGAGATTCAACCAAAACTAATTTTGAAACTTATAAATTAGATTTAGTAATTCATAATTTAAAGCTTGAAGATCATGAAGTTGAAATTTTAAAGGCGATTTTTTCTGATTTAGCAATGAAAGATACGGTTTCAGGTGCAGAAGTTGCAGAAAGCTTTGTTGATAATTTAACTAAATTAGGTTTTGTAGATGAAGCTAAAGCATATATTGAATATCGTAAAAAAGACGATGCTGACTGGAAGAAACAAATTGATACTAAAGCACGTTTAAAGAGAATGATTGAAGGTGATCCTTCAATTGTTAACGAAAATGCCAATAAAGATAGTGAAATCTTTTCAACTCAACGTGATTTGACTGCTGGTACTGTTGGTAAAACTGTAGGTCTAACAATGATGCCCGAACATATTGCTAAAGCTCACTTACGTGGTGATATTCACTGGCATGATTTGGATTACACTCCACTTTCACCAATGACTAACTGCTGTTTAATTGACTTTAAAGAAATGCTTACTAATGGATTTAAGGTTGGAAATGCCTTTATGACTAGCCCTAATTCAATTGGTGTTGCTACAAGCCAAGTTGCACAAATTATTACTCAAGTAGCTTCAAGTCAATATGGTGGCTGTTCATTTGATAGAGCTGATGAAGTTTTAGCACCATTTGCTCAAAAGAATTACGATCACCACTTGGAAGAAGCCAAAGAATTCATTGACGATGAAGAAAAGGCTAAGGCTTTTGCTAAAAAGCGTACTCAAAAAGATATCTATGATGCAATGCAAAGTCTTGAATATGAAATCAACACTATGTTTTCTAGTCAAGGTCAAACACCATTTACTACTTTAGGTTTTGGTTTAGGTACAAATTGGATTGAAAAAGAAATTCAAAAAGATATCTTGAAGATTCGTTTAGCTGGTTTAGGTAAAGATAAGCGGACAGCTATTTTCCCTAAGTTAGTCTTCACTTTAAAGAAGGGCTTAAACTTAAATCCAGGTGATCCTAATTATGATGTTAAGGAAATTGCTTTGGAATGTGCTACTTATCGTATGTATCCAGACGTTGTAAGTTACGACACTATTAAGCGTCTAACTGGATCATTTAAAGCACCTATGGGTTGTCGTTCATTCTTGCAAGGTTGGAAAGACAAGAATGGCAAAGAAGTAAATTCTGGACGAATGAATTTAGGTGTTATTACCTTAAACTTGCCAAGAATTGCAATGGAATCTCGTGGTGACAAGGATTTATTCTGGAAAATTTTTGAAGATAAGGTTCAATTAGTTCATGATGCAATGAATATTAAGGCTGCAAGATGTCGTGAAGCTAAGCCAGAAAATGCACCAGTATTATATGAAAACGGGGCATTTGGTAAGCGATTGAAGCCAGATGAAGATGTTAACCAATTATTTGAAAATGGTCGTTGTACTGTCTCATTTGGTTACATTGGTTTGTATGAAGTAGGTACTGTCTTTTATGGCCCTAATTGGGAACACAACAAGGAAGCTCATGACTTTACAGTTGAAATTGTTAAACGGATGCATGATTGGTGTGCATATTGGGAAAAGACTGAAAAGTATCACTACCACTATTCTGTTTATTCAACACCATCTGAAAGTTTAACTGATAGATTCTGTGTGCTTGATACTGAAAAATTTGGTAAAGTAAAAGATATTACTGATAAAGAATACTATACTAATAGTTTCCACTATGATGTGCGTAAACATCCAACCCCATTTGAAAAATTGGAATTCGAAAAAGATTACCCTCCATATGCTGCTGGTGGTTTCATTCACTACTGTGAATATCCTAACTTAAAGCAAAACCCTAAAGCCTTGGAAGCTGTATGGGACTTTGGTTATGATAAAGTTGGTTACCTCGGTACCAATACTCCAATTGATCGATGCTTCAAGTGTGGCTTTGCAGGAGAATTTAAAGCCACTGCTAAAGGTTTTGAATGTCCAGTATGTGGAAACCATGATCCTGAAACTTGTGACTGTGTAAAGCGGACATGTGGTTATTTAGGTAACCCACTTAAACGTCCAATGGTTCATGGTCGTCATGAAGAAATTGCTCACAGAGCTAAGCATATGAGTTTAGGTATGGTAAGAGATCAAGCACAAGAAGAGGAAAAAATTCAAGATGCCAAGTAGAGACCAGAATGCTCAAGAAGGACCAGATATTCGTCATAATTACATTAAAGTAAATGTTGGTGGAGATACTATTTTTGTTGATAGTAACCAATATTTGCCTAATATAAAAAAAGATCGTGCAGCGAGAAAATTGCGTAAGCATAAACCTAAAGATCCTAAACCAAAAGAATGGTTAGCTAGTGAACATTCACTTCAAAAAATAGCTGACTATAAACCTTTTAATTTTGTTGATGGTGAAGGTGTACGGTGCAGTTTATATGTGTCAGGGTGCTTGTTTGACTGCCCAGGCTGTTATAACTTGGTTGCCCAAAACTTTAATTACGGTCGCCCTTATACGCAAGAATTAGAAGATCAAATTATTAAAGATATGTCTGAAGATTATGTACAAGGTCTTACTTTACTTGGAGGAGAGCCATTTTTAAACACACAAGTATGTTTAAAGATAGTTAATCGTATTCGTAAAGAATTTGGACACAAAAAGGATATTTGGTCTTGGTCAGGATATACTTGGGATGAATTGATGCAAGAGTCAGAAGATAAGCTAGAACTATTGTCTAAAATAGACATTTTAGTTGATGGCCGATTTGAAGAAGATTTAAAGGACTTAACTTTACAATTTAGAGGTTCGTCTAACCAAAGAATTATTGATGTGCCAGCTTCTTTTAAGGCAGGAAAAGTTGTTATTTGGAAAAACTTGGTTCACTAGGTGGGAGTATGGAAGAAAAGCAATTGAAATTAGTGGACGAAATAATCCAAAAACTTCAAACTGTAATTGATCCAGAGTTATATGTTGATATTGTAAATTTAGGATTAATTTGTGGAATAGATTTAAATGATAATAATGATTGTACAGTTACGATGACTTTAACTGTTATGGGTTGTCCTTTAAGTGGCGTTTTAGATAATGCAATTAAAGAAGCCGTTTTGTCGATACCTGAAATTAAATCTTGTGAAATTAAACTTGTATGGTCTCCTGCTTGGAGTGTAGAAAGAATGTCAGATGCTGCAAAAACTCAGCTAAATGTATGGTCTAAGGACTTATCTAGTTATGATAGTTCGAATAAAAAGATAGATTTTTCTACTCCAGTAAAAAAATATATTGATAAATATGATGACTTTTTAGATTTACTGTTGGAATTAGGTTTTGATCATTTTAAAATACCCAATATGGTGGAAACCGTTGGCAGAGTGATGACCCTGAAACAAGCCTCGCAAGCAATGAAAGTTAGCTTGCCTGCTGTTAAAGAACGATTAGAATCTGCTGGATACCAAGTGATTTGATAAAAAAGAGTGTTAGTGAAAAACTAACACTCTTTTTTATGTCATTAAGCGTATAAATTAAGAACTCATTACCAATTGTAGCATGAAAAACTTTATAAAATAAGGCTTTTATTTGCAGATGGAGATGCTAAAATGTAACTCGATGAGGTTAGAGTTATTTTAGGGAGGGCTTATGAAAGTATTAAAGAAAATTGCTACATTAGTAACATTGGTTATAACTATGCTGACAGTTGTAGCATGTTCTAATAATAAGAAGAATACGACATCTTCAGTTAATATTCCTAAAAAAATTAGTAAAAAAACTACGATTACTTTTTGGAATGCGATGGTTGGTCCCTTGCAAAATAATTTGCAAGAGTTAACTAAAGAATTTGAAAAACAAAATCCTAATATCAAAGTTAAATTGGAATATCAGGGTTCATATGAAGATATAAAATCTAAAGTGCAGAACACATTACAATCTCCAAATAATTTACCTACTATTGCACAGTCTTATGCAGGGTATCTTTATACGGCTGCGCAGGGAGGCTATTTACAAGATATGACTCCTTACATTAATAATACTAATGTTGGTTGGGGAAGTGTGAATAAATCTGATATTAATAAAACCTTACTTGAAGGGGCTCAAATTAATGGGACTCAATATGGCATTCCTTTTAATAAATCTGTAGAAGTGCTTTACTATAATAAAACTTTGTTAGATAAATACGATATTTCTGTACCTAAGACAATGGCTGAATTAAAGACAGCTGCAAAAAAGATTTATGAAAAAACAAATCATAAAGTTGTCGGTGCAGGTTTTGATAATCTGAGTGCTTATTATACTGATGGGATGAAAGAAGAAGGGTATAATTTCAATAGTAAAATTAATTTTGCAGGTTCTGCATCCAAAAATGTTATCAAGTATTATGCAAATGGAATAAAGGATGGCTATTTCATGATAGCAGGATCACAAAAGTATTTATCTGGTCCATTTGCTAATGAACAAGTTGCGATGTATGTCAGTGCTAGTGCCGGTGAAGCCTACGGGAAAAAGGGTCTAAATGGAAAATTTGAATATGGAGTAGCTAATAGACCATCTAAATATAATATGGCTCGTGGTAGTGACATTTATATGTTTAAACATGCAAGTTCTATGCAAAAAGCAGCAGCATTCAAGTACATTAAATTTTTAACTTCTAAATCAAGTCAACTTAAATGGGCAAATGCAACTGGATATATTCCTGTAAATAATGAAGCTGTAAATTCAGCTGCTTATAAGAATTCTACTTCAATTAAATCACCTGCTGTTTTAGAACAGGCATTAAAGAGATTATATAATTTCCCTGTAACTAAAAACTCGGAAACAACCTTTAATGATGTATCATCAATTTTATCTGGAATTTTATCTCAAGCGAAAACTAAAAATATTGATAGTTTGATTAAAGCGGGTAAAACTAAATTTGATAGTGATTGGAAACAATAGTTAATAAGAAAGATAGACGGTGTCTATCTTTTTTTGATTAGTCCTCTTTTTCTTGCTAAACTTAGGATAATAAGTTTGGAGGAGAAATTATGAAAACGGCGCATGGTGCCAGTCAAGTTAAAGAAGTAAATATTCACTCACTTCTATTAGGCGAGTTAATTACTTGGTTAGGGTCGAGTTTTATCTGGCCGTTAACTTCTGTTTATTTAAATAAGGAATTGCATGTTAGTTTGGCAATGATTGGTGTAGTACTATTTTTCAATTGCATGGCTAATATGTTTGGATCAATGATTGCTGGACGATTATATGATCGAATGAATCCTTATCCATTAGTAGTTGCAGGTCTATTTTTGGATGCAGTGGTGTTGTTCTTATTAGCTTTATTTCCTGGATGGCCTGAATATTGGTTATGGCTGACTCTAGCTGGCTTTTTTGCTGGTTGGGATGGAGCATTAATTAATTCCATGGCAACTAGTATTAAAAAAATTCCTAGTAAAAAAGTTTTTAATCTAATTTATTTTGCGCAAAATATTGGTGTGGTAACTGGAACACTGGCAGTAGGATATTTATATGACTTTTCAGTAATCTTTTTATTTGTATTAGCAGCTATTTTATATTTATTAGCCACGATAAACGCTGCAATTAATTATCGTCCAATTATTGCATATCATAAAGAATTGCTAAAAAATAAGGTGAAAAAAGAAAAGAAAAAAGTTAAACTGCCTAAAGCTAATGTATTGATGAATTACGGCTTGTTCATTACTTTAGGAATTACCTGGCTGATGTATATGAATTGGGAATCAAACTTATCGGTTTATATTGTTTCTTTTAATATTCCATTTCATATGTATAGTTTACTTTGGACTGTTAACGCCTTGATAATTGTGATAATTCAGGCAGTTTTGGCTCGTTTTGAACATATTTTTAAAACAACATTTCAACAAGTGGTGTTTGGAATTTTAATGTTTTCATTATCGTTTGTAACATTAATTTTTGCTAGAGATTTTAGTCACTTCTTATTATCAATGGTGATCTTAACATTTGGAGAAGCAACAGCTTTTCCTGCGATTCCATCTTATGTAAATGATTTAACTCCTATTGAAGTAAAGGGAGAATATCAGGGACTAACTATTGTTGCAAGTTCAGCTGGGCGGGCAATTGGCCCATTAATTGGTGGGTTAATTATTGACCGTTTTAGTTATATTCCGTTCTTTATTTTTGCAGCAATCATAATTTTTTTATGTTTAATGATTCTTGTTCCAATGCATACTCGTGTAAAACCGAAAATTAAATTATTTAAATAAATAAAAGCACCGTTGCTCTGGTGTTTTTTAATAAATTTAATAATAGACAAGATAATTTTAATAATGGTATCATTAGACTAACACATCCTAAGGAGGTTAGTTATGAATAATTTAGCTGTACGTGGTGGCGCAGGAGATATTACTAATCCTAAATCTGGCGTTCGGCCACAAGATAACTTATATTTAGCTGTTAATTCTGATTGGCTTAAAACGATTGAAATTCCAGCTGACCGTTCAAGTATGGGGAGTTTCGGTAAGATTGATGAAAATGTAGAAAAGCAATTGATGCAAGATTTTGCTGATTTTGCTGATGGTAAAAAGGTGATACCTGATCTCCCTAACTTAGATAAGGCTGTTGCTTTATACAAGGTGGCTCGCAATTTTGATAAGCGTAATAGTGAAGGTGCTGAACCAATTCAAGCTGATCTTAAAAAGTTGCTTAATTTAAAGGATTTTGTTGACTTCAAGAATAAGGCTTTAGAACTTGATAAAGCAGGTTTTCCATTACCATTACTTTTTGGTGTAGAGCCTGATATGAAGAATACTAAGATTAATATTTTGAAGAATGTTGGTCCAAGTACTATTTTGCCGGATACAGTAACTTACCAAACAGAAGCTAAAGAGCAATTGCTTCCAATTTATCAAAAGCAAACTGTTAACTTGCTTGAAATGGCTGGATTAAGTTCTAATGATGCAGAAAAATATGTTGAAAAAGCCCTTGAATACGATGAGAGAATTGCTAAGGTAGTTAAATCAAGTGAAGAATGGGCTGACTACCCTGCAAGTTATAATCCTATGAGTTTAGCTGATTTTGCAGCTAAATTTAAGAGCTATGATATTGTAAGACATATTGAAGGCTTAGTTGGGATGAAACCAGATCGTGTTATTGAAGCAGACCCAGGTTATTTAGACCATGCAGAAGAACTATTTAATGCTACGGTCTTTGAGGAAATTAAAGGCTGGATGTTGGCACGCTTTATTAATAATGTAGCCTCCACTTTATCAGCTGATTTTCGTAAGGCAGCTTTTCCATTTAGTCAAGCACTATATGGCTTAGCTGAACTTTCTAGTGGTGAAAAGCAAGCTTATCGCCTTGCTAACAGTCGTTTTAGCGAAATTGTTGGTATTTATTATGGTCAAAACTACTTTGGTAAGGATGCTAAAGCTGATGTTATTGACATGATTCATAAAATGATTAAAGTTTATGAAAAGCGTTTGGCTGAAAATTCTTGGCTTTCAAAAGCTACTCGTGATAAAGCGGTAGTTAAGTTACAAGCATTGGAGCTAAAGATTGGCTATCCTGAAAAGAGCGAAGAAGTATATAATCGCTTCAAAGTTGATGAAAGTGTAAGCTTGTATGAAAACACGGTAGTAAATAATCGCTTGGCTCAAGAATATGAATATGAACAGTTACCTAAGCCAGTAGATCGAACTGTTTGGGCAATGCCAGGTAATTTGGTAAATGCATGCTATGATCCACAAAGAAACGATTTAACATTCCCAGCTGCAATTTTGCAAAAGCCGTTTTATGATTTAAATCAAACCAGAAGTGAAAATTATGGCGGAATTGGTGTTGTTATTGCGCATGAAATTTCACACGCCTTTGATAACAATGGTTCTCAATTTGATGAATTGGGTAATATGGTTAACTGGTGGCAAGATGAAGATTATGCTGAATTTAAGAAGAGAATTCAAGCTGAGATTGATTTGTTTGATGGAATTCAATATGGCCCTGTTAAGTTAAATGGTAAGCTAATCGTTTCAGAAAATATTGCAGATCAAGGCGGATTAACTGCAGCAGTTCATGCAGCTAAAGGTGAAGGGGATGCAAGTATGCAAGAACTCTTCGAAAACTTTGCTCGTGTATGGGCAATCAAACAAAAAGAAGAAGCTATCAAGAGCATTACTGCTGTTGATGTACACGCTCCTGGTCCACTTCGTGCTAATGTTCAAAGTCAATGCCAAGAAGAATTTTACAAAGCTTTTGATGTTAAACCGGGTGACGGGATGTACTTAGAGCCTGAGAAGCGGGTTGAAATTTGGTAAAAGAAAAACGACTTCAAAATGAAGTCGTTTTTCTTTATGCTCGATTTCCGTCACCCTTTAATTTCTTTTTTAAATTAGCGTAGTTAATAGGATCAACTCGTTTAATATATGAGGGAGTAGGTCTACCTAAAATCAAAGGTACTCGTTCAACTACGGTATCAGCATAGTCAAGTCCAAACCAACTCGCAGGATTAGAAGATGAATTTTGTAAGCCAACACGGGCTTGAATAATCCATTTTTCGTAAGTGGTTAACTCTGTTTGCGGGCTTACGACATCTTGAACAATAACAAAACTAAAGTCACCAACATCTCTACCAGGAGTAGTTGTATATTCTTGAGGTTGAGATTCAATTGTCCCATCGGCAATTAAATCGTGAATTATTTGTCGCAAGTATACATTAACGCTAGTTTGTTTTTTAAATCCAAGATAAAGTTGGATATTAATTACGTTTTTAGTTCCGTAAGTATTTACAGCATATTCAGCGGTGAAAGGCTCATTAGTTACATTAACAGTTACGAACCAGTATGCTTTTGCACGTTTAGGACGCTTATCTAAGATTGAATAAAGAACTTCACGCTTGATAAATTTATTATATTTAACTTTAGCCATGTAAACTAAGTTAGTAGCATAAGTTGGATAGTTTTCATCATGACTTAAATTAGTTAACATACTAGTATATTCATCCAAACGGACATAAGAATTACGGGCTTCCCTTTTATCACGTACTTTATTACCAAAATACCAAATATACATAACTATTCCGATTAACCCAGCGATAATAACAGTTACGTAACCGCCATGAACAAATTTAACTAAGCTGGAAATTAAGAACATAATTTCAATTGCAGCAAAGAAAATTAAGAATAAGATTCGCCAGACAAGGTGAACACCTTTTTTAGCTAGATATTCAGATAATAAAATAGTTGTCATCAGCATAGTGGCTGTAATTGCTAATCCGTAGGCTGATTCCATATGTTCAGAAGTTTGAAAGAAGAAAACTACAGCTAAAGTAGTTGCTCCTAACATTTTATTAACAGAAGGAATATAAATTTGCCCTTGTTCTGTGGTGGGGTAAACAATATTCATTCGTGGTAAAAATTTCAATTGACTAGCTTCGGAAACAAGTGTAAATGAACCAGTAATTAAAGCTTGAGAGGCAATAATAGCAGCCAAGGTAGCTAAAATAATAGCATAGATTCTGATGTTCTCAGGAACAATTTGATAAAAGGGGTTGAAATCTCCACTAGTTTTAAAGCCAGGATTTTGTAAAATCCAAACTCCTTGACCAAGGTAGTTTAAAATCAAGCAAACAAATACATATGGCCAAGAGCCTTTGATATTTGCTTTACCAACATGGCCAACATCTGAATATAAAGCTTCAGCCCCGGTAGTAGCTAGGAAAATAGAACCCAATATAAAAATACCTACTTTATTTACTGGGCTAAATAGAATTTTTACAGCATAAATAGGATTTAATGCTTGCAAGATGGACCAGTCATTTGCCATATTAAGTAGCCCAATGACGCCAAGAAAAGTGAACCAAATTAACATAATTGGCCCAAAGGCTTTTCCAATAAGGCTCGTACCCATCCGTTGGATAGCAAATAATAAAAGTAGTATACAAACAGTAATTAAAATTACCATTCCCTGGGTGGAAACTAATATATTGCCACCAAATTCCATCCCTTTAAGTCCCTCGATAGCAGTGGTGACTGTAACTGCAGGAGTTAATGCTCCGTCAGCTAGTAATGCTGCTCCGCCGACTAAAGCAGGAATAACTAGCCATTTTGCTCGTTTTCTAACTAAAGCATAAAGAGCAAAGATACCACCTTCACCATGGTTTGTAGCTTTTAAGGCAATAGCAACATATTTTATGGTAGTTAACAAAGTAACTGTCCAAAAAATTAAAGAGATAGCTCCTAATATTAGTTCGCGACTAATATTAGTCATCCCCCCATTGCCAGCTACAATTGACTTCATAACATAAAGTGGGCTAGTTCCAATATCTCCGTAAACAATTCCAATTGATATTAATAAACCAGCAGCTGTTAGTTGATCACGCTTTTTTAATTTCATCATGAACCTCTTTTATGTAAGAAAAAACACTTTAATCAAAAAAAGAATGCCCATCGACATTCTTTTTGATTGTCCCATGTTTTCAAATCAAGGAATGAATATCGATATTATGATAAACTTCCTGGAATTTGATTACGTTCAGCTTCATACCACTTGTCCCAATCTTCGAAAGTAGCGAAACTTTCTGGGTCAATGTTGCTCTTGGCGACAACTTCATCAAGCAAGCTCTTGAAGTTGTAGTCGTGAACATTTAATACATGCTTTACTAATTCTTTTCGTGAAAAGTTGATGTTATTAAGTAAGTATGTATTAATATCCAAGATATTCCCTTTTTTATCAAAAGAACCCATAATTTCAAGGTCATTTTGGTTATACTTAGCAATATAGAAGTTGGCGAAGTTTACAAGGTAGGCAGGTTGTTCTTTAAATTCAGCCTTAGGCATTTCTTCGCGATTAGCTTCTGGTACAACAACTTCAAATTCGTCAGTATTTTTGTTTAATTCTTCAGTCAAGGTAAGAACTCCTTTAAAAATGTCCAGATTAATTAACTAAATTAAAATAAATCACTTGTAATTTTACCCAGAAATCAACTTAAAATCAACTAGTTTGAAGGCTTTAAGTAGTTTTCCACATCGCTTTTAGTTATTGAAATATTATGTAACAATCTTTACTAGTATTATAATTATAATTGTAATACTACAATTAAAGAAATTATTAACTATATTATATTTTATTACTATAAGTTACGATGGTTGAGAAGTAGTTATAACAAATAAGGAAAAAAGATAGTTCAAAATATTTATTGAAAGCCAATAATAAGTAAAAAAGTAATAATTTTGTTAAAAATATGATGAATTATTACTTTTGTGTTGCAAAACTCTAGTTCGGTTGAAATGTACTGATAGTGCACTGTACAATATGATTGAATTATATTGGAGGGAAAGTATAATATGAAAACTAAAAAAATCACTGGCGTTGCTACCGCAGCTCTGCTCGCCTCCGTTGCTGTGCCAGTTACCAACAATTTAGCTAATATCGAAACTTCATATACTGTTAAGGCAGCCACCAAGGAGCAGGCCTTTTTAAATACTGCTGTACCTAATGCAGAAGTAGCTTCTGCAAGGTATGGAACGTATACTTCAGTTATGCTTGCGCAAGCAATACTTGAATCAGGTTGGGGTGTTTCATCTTTAGCTACACAAGCCAATAATTTATTTGGTATGAAAGGTTCTTACAACGGTCAATCTTATTATGCAGATACTGCCGAATGGGCAGCAGGAACCGGTTATTATAACATAAATGCCGGCTTTAGAAAATATCCTTCTTGGGAAGCATCTTTTGAAGATAATGGATATCTATTGAGAACCGGTACTTACGGTTATTCAAATCGTTATAGAATGGCATGGGTTGAAAATGCTGCTAATTATCAAGTAGCTACTCAAGGCTTAAAGGATGGGGGGTATGCTACTGATCCTAATTATCCTCGTTCTTTAAACAATGTAATTCAATATTATGGCCTTAATCAATATGATCCATCTATCGATAACACTACTAGAGTAATGAAAGTTACGTCTAATGGAACAGTATATTCAGGTCCTGCTAGTCCTAATGTAGTTAGTGCTACTGGAAGTGTAACAGCTGGTCAAGTTATTACGGTAGATAAAACTATAACTTATAAAAACGGTATGAGTTACATGCATACTGGCAATGGATGGATTAGTGGTTCACTTTTGGCTGGTGGGTCAAGTCAATCCCCTGTTAATGAAAAACCGGGAACAAGTAGTAATTCAGGATCTCCAATTGCCAAAATAACATATTCATCACCAGTATATGTGTGGGAAGGACCAAATAAGAATATTACTAGTCGAACATTGTCTGTAGGCTCAAGTTGGAAGATATTTGGTAAAACCACTGTAAATGGCGAAACATGGTATAACTTAGGTGGAAATCAATGGATTTTAGCTAAATATGTATATGCAACAGGATTATCATCTGTACCAACAGTTAATACTAGTGCAAGTACAACAACCACTGCCAAAACAAATAGTAATACTCAAAGTAACTTTGTTTCAGAAAGAACAGTAAAGAAAGTAAACTATGTACCAGGTTACGGAATAATGCTCTGGAAGAACCCAGGATCCGAAATGCTGGGAAGATACTTGTCTCATGGCAGCCGCTGGCAAGTATATGGCTATGTAACAGTGAATGGCAATAAATGGTACAATCTTGGTGGTAACCAATGGGTAGATGGAAGATACCTAGTAGATGGAAATGCGACAGTAGCAGGAGAAAGTAAAAAAGCTACTACAGCTACTCCAAGCAACTTTGTTTCAGAAAGAACAGTAAAGAAAGTAAATTATGTACCAGGTTATGGAATAATGCTCTGGAAGAACCCAGGATCAGGAATGCTGGGAAGATACTTAGCTCATGGTAGTCGTTGGCAAGTATATGGTTATGTGACAGTAAATGGCAATAAGTGGTATAACCTTGGTGGCAATCAATGGGCTGACGGAAGATATTTAGTAGATGATGCAACTAAAAATAATATAACTTCTGTAGAAAATATGAGTGCAGTAGGCCAAGTCAACTACGTACCAGGTTACGGAATCATGGTATGGAAGAATCCAGGTTCAGGAATGCTAGGTAGATATTTGCCTCATGGCAGTCGTTGGAGAGTATTTAAGAAAGCAACTCTTGCTAATGGCACAACTTGGTATAACCTAGGTGGCGACCAATGGGTTGATGGTCAGTATCTTAAATTAGAAAACTAATGAATTTCAATAGAGTTCTCTTTGATTAGAGAACTCTTTTTGTTATCCTTTTCTTATGATAAATAAAGAAGGGAAATATCATGCTTTTAGTAATTTTAATGGCTTTGGTTATTCCAATTTTGATGGCCAAATTTAATTTACGAAATATTCCTACAGCTGTTGCTGAAATTATCGTAGGAATTATTTTAGGAGTTAGTGGATTTAATTGGGTTGATACTAGTAATAGTCAATTGAATTTTTTATCTAATTTAGGGGTTATTATTCTGATTTTTTTATCAGGAATGGAAATAGAATTCGACCTTTTTAATAAAAAGCAGGACTCGCAAATAAATCCTGTAAAAATAGCAGCCATATCTTTCTTAGGAATTGCTATTTTTTCAGTTTCTTTAGGAGTAGTGTTATCGATTTTGGGGTTGTTTAAAGATATATTTTTAGCAAGTATTATTTTTATGACAGTCGCCTTAGGAGTAGTTATTGCTACTTTAAAAGAAAAAGAGATTTTGAGTAAGACAATTGGTCAGAGTATTTTATTAACTGCAGTATTAGGGGAAGTAATTCCGTTATTAGGATTAACAATCTATGCTTCGATTCACGGTGGAGATGCAGAAAAGTTGTGGTTAATTATCCTTTTATTCTTGGCTGCAATCGTCTTGTTAATTCGTTTTAAAAGACCTTATCTTTGGTTTAACAAAATTACCAAACAGACTACGCAAATAGATATTCGTCTAGCATTTTTTTTGATTTTTGCTTTAGTATCAATTGCTGAAAAAGTTGGTGCAGAAAACATTTTGGGTGCTTTCTTAGCGGGTATAGTAATGAAATTACTAGAACCTAGTGAGGCTACCAAGGATAAACTTACTTCTATTGGTTATGGATTTTTTATTCCATTTTTCTTTATGATGACAGGAGCTAAGCTTAATCTGAAAAGCCTGTTTACTAATCAAGCAGCTTTAATGTTATTACCTATTCTGGTTTTAGCATTCTTTATTGCAAAACTTCCAGCTGCCTTGACATATTTGAAATTTTTTACTAAGGGAAATGCATTAGCTGGTGGCTTGCTTACAGCTACAACGATTACGATTGTTTTACCAACTTTACAAGTTGCACGAAAATTAAATGCTATTAGTCAAACACAATCAGATGCTTTTACTTTAGCAGCTATCATTACTTGTATTGCAGGGCCGATTATTTTTAATTCATTGTTTAAATTAGCACCAGAAGATAAAATTAAAGAAAAAGTACTAATTTATGGTGCAAATGTTTTTTCTGTTGCTGTAGCTCAAGAACTTCATAATAAATGGTATTCAGTTGAAATGATTACTGATGATCAAGAGGCGTATAATACCTATAAAAGCCGAGTGGAATCATTAGTGTATTGTGATAATATTTTAGCAACTACCGATTTTAATTATGATATCGTTGCAAGTTCTGGATCAGATGATGAACGAAATTATGAATTTGCTAAAAAAGCAAAAGAAGCAGGAACTCAAAGAGTTATTGTTAGACAAAAACAGCCGGATGCTAACCGAATTGCTGAATTAGGTCAATTAGATATTGAGGTTTTTAATGGATACAGTGCTAGAACTTCTGCAATGAGAGCTTTGATAGAATCACCAGCCTTTTATGAAATTTTAACTGATTCTGATAATATTCTTTATGATGTTAAAATTCAAAACCATCGCTATGCAGGTCATCAGTTAATGGATTTATCTTTTATTGATAAAATTACTGTTAGTCGGATTAAGCGCGATGGTGAATGGCTAGCTCCGCATGGAACTACTGTTTTAGAAGTAGGGGATGAGATAGTTTATACTGGAAAAGTTGAAGATGCGGATATGATTAGAGAACTGTTGAGTAGAAAAAATTAGGTAAAACAAAAGGGCGTGCAAAGCACGTCCTTTTTTAGGATAGAAATTTATGAATTTTAATTGAGATAAATTAGCCAATGACTTCAACTGTAGCGTATAAAATACCAGCAGCAGGGACTTGACTATTTGGCATAGCAACATCCAATTGATTAGGGTTGGCAGCTGCAAAACCACCAGTATCATTAACTACTCGATACCAAACAGTTCCGTCTGAAAGAGTAATTTTTAATCTAGTTCCTTTAGGGAAAACTGATAAATTAGCAGCAACGCCACCATAGCCCATATTTGAACCTAAAGCGGCAGGATCATAAAAGCTAAGTTTAAAAGTTCCCTTGTTTACACCAGATATGTTTTGAGTATTTGCTTGGCTTGTAGTATTAGCAGTTGGTGTTGGAGCTTGGGTAACTGCTTGTTGAGCTTGTTTTTGTTCTTCTTGTGCCTTAGCTTCAGCTTCAGCCTTAGCTTGAGCATCCATTTTAGCTTGTTCAGCTTTAGCATTTTTAGTTAGTTCTTCAATAGCAGCTTTTTGTCTTTCTTTGATTAATTTAGCACGCATTCTAACTGGTTTGATGGTATCATTAACCAAACTAGTTGATACGTTATAATTTGTTTTTTCTGAAGCTGCTTGAGTTGGATTTACTTCAATAAAGTTTACAATTAATAATGAAATAGCCACAATAGTAGCAGCAAAACGCTTAGTTAATAAAATAAAAAATCTACTCCCTCTAAAATTAATAACTTTTTATTTCGATAATTAATAAATACTATTTCTTAATAGGTAATATTATATAAATAGAATGTTTCAGAACTTTAATAGTAAAATTACAAATACTAGTGATTTGAAATAAATATTACATTTTGGTTACAAGTAGAAATACAAATGTAAAAAAGGAGATCCTATATGACAAATCGTAATATCTTTCCTATAATTTATGCAGTTATTTCAGCTGTTTTAACTTTTATTGCTATGTTTTTTATATTGTTTAATACTTTTCATATGAATTTGAGCTTTACAATTTTTGGAGCAGCAATAATAGCGGTTATGTTTTATATTTATTCATATTTTAGAGCCCATGCCTCTGCTGAAATTAAGAGAATTGTCTATCAATATGGCCTTGATGATGCAGAATTAGCAAGGCTGACTGGTTTGAAGAAATCAGATTTTCCAATTTATCAAGATAAATTGCAATTGATTTTACCTAAGAGAATGTGGCCACGTGTATTACATATTTTGCAAGAATATGAACAAGAGCAAAAAAGTAAAGGTTAAGGCAAATTATACATATTGCTATATAATAATTCTTAACTGACAAAAAGGGAGAAAAAAGTGAGCTTATTAACAGTTACTGGCTTAAGCCAGGGATTCATTGATAAAACTTTATATGAAGATGCAAATTTTGTATTGAATAAAGAAGATCATATGGGAGTTACTGGTCAAAATGGAGTTGGTAAATCAACTTTAATTAAAATTTTAACTGGTGAAATTGTACCCGATGATGGACAAGTTAAGTGGCAAAAGAATATAAAGGTTGGATATCTTGATCAATATGCCAAATTAACGCCTGGTATGACTTTGAAATCATTTTTAAAAACGGCTTTTGCAGATTTATTTGCACAAGAAGAGAAGTTAAACAATTTATATGTTGAATATAGTGAAAAAGGTGATCAAACATTACTGGATAAGGCAGGGAAAATTCAAACTCATTTAGAAGAAGTGGGCTTTTATGATATTGATACTGCAATTGATCAAGTAGCAAGTGGACTAGGGTTACTTGAATTAGGCTATGATAAAGATGTTAGTGAAATGTCTGGTGGTCAAAGATCGAAGCTGATTTTAGCTAAATTACTTTTAGAAAAACCGCAAGTGTTAGTATTAGATGAACCAACTAATTATCTTGATGTTAATCATATAGATTGGCTAGTTACCTATTTAAATGATTTTGAAGGAGCATTTATCGTAGTTAGCCATGACTATGACTTTTTAGGAAGAATTACTAACTGCATTATTGATATTGACTTTGGAACAATCACTCGCTATACCGGTGATTTGAAACATGCTATGCGTCAAAAGGCGCAAGATAGGGAAACATACTTAAAAGCATATCAAAATCAACAAAGAAAAATAGCCAAAACTGAGGCATATATCCGTAAAAATAAAGCAGGTACACGTGCTAAAAGTGCGCGTTCAAGACAAAAACAACTTGATCGAATGGAGAAATTAACTCCCCCACAAAATAATAAAAGGGCCAAATTTGATTTCCCATATGTAGCTACTGCCTCTAATTTATTACTACAAACTCAAGACTTAGTCATTGGATATGATCAAGCATTAGTGAAACATGCGTTTAATTTTAGTGTGGGTGGAAATGAAAAAGTGGCTGTGACTGGTTTTAATGGTATAGGAAAGACCACTTTATTAAAGACTTTGTTAGGGAAATTAAAGCCGGTATATGGTAGTTTTGAATTATCTGCTACAGCAAAACTAGCTTACTTTAAGCAAGACTTAGCTTGGCCCAATAAAAATATGACACCATTACAATATCTAGCTGAATGCTATGAAAAAATTAAGCCTAAAGAATTGCGACAAGCATTGGCTAGAATGGGATTAACAGCACAACAAGCAATGAGTCCACTAGGGGAATTATCAGGTGGGGAGCAAGAAAAAGTGAAATTAGCAAAAATGCAATTTGAACCGGCTAATATTCTTTTCCTTGATGAGCCAACTAATCACTTGGATAATGAAACTAAGGATGCTTTGAGAAAAGCTATTGTAAATTTTCCAGGTGCGGTTATCATTGTCAGCCACGAACGTGATTTCTTTAGAGGAGATTGGGTTGATAAAACAATTGATATTGAAAAAATGAACTAATTGAGGTCATTATGTTTGAAGATAAAGAACGTTTAAAAGAAGTGCAAAGGATTTGTTTATTAGCAGGGCACTTGATGATTGAGGGTGGAAGTGAAATGAGTAGAGTTGAGGATACAATGCTTAGAATTGCTCGCAATGCTGGAGTAACAGATCCTCAAGTCTTTGCTACCCCAACTGGAGTTTTTTTGACCTTAGATTCTGGTCAACTGTCACAGATAGAACAAGTAAGAGAACGGAATATTAACTTAGAACTAGTTGATCGGGTAAATAATTTATCTCGTCAATTTGCCAATAAAGAAATTGACTTACAGGAATTAGATGAAAAGTTACATGACGTAGCAACTAATACAGCGGCTTTTCCTCTGTGGCTCCAATTAGTTGGTGCTGCTAGTTTGTCTTCAACTTTAATGATTTTATTTTTTGATAGTTATGATTGGCTTGATTTTCCAGCTGCTGCAATAGTGGGTTGCTTGGGATTCTTAGTTTATTATTTTATTCAAAAATATACTAGAATCAGATTCTTATCTGAGCTAATAGCAGCTATGTTTATGGCATTATTAACTTACTTAATTCGTTTGCTAGTGCCAGAGTGTTCGATTGATAAAATATTAGTTGGAGCTTTAATGACGCTGGTACCAGGCTTAGCATTAACTAATGCGCTGCGTGATTTATTCGCAGGAGATTTAATGAGTGGAATTGGACGCTTTGTTGAAGCGGTAATGACGGCACTTGCTTTAGGTGGTGGAGTAGGTATTATTATGCGGTTTTTAGGTGCTTAAGATGGCAATATGGTTACAGATTTTAATTAATATTGTATTTTCAATTATTGGCTCAATGGGGTTTGCATTGACAATTAATGTTCCAAGGCGTGCACTGTTTTTAACTGGAATTAGTGGGGCTTGTGGATGGATGACATATTGGGTGTTAATTAGATTACACTCAGGAAGAATGATTGCCAATTTAGTTGGGGCTTTTGTAATTGGGATGTTGGGTTTATTTTTTGCAAGAATAAAAAAATGCCCTGTATCAGTATTTAACATTCCCGCTCTAGTGCCCCTTGTTCCAGGAGCCCCTGCTTATATGGCTGTACGTGCATTAGTACAAGGTAAATATGATGTGGCTGAGGACTTAATGCTAAGAGTAGGAATCATTACGGTTGCTATTGCTCTTGGATTTTTATTATCAACTTTACAAAGTGAATTTATTTATCGTTTGAAGATGCATTATAAGAATAAACAGTAAAAACGACTTGTATCAGGTGATACAGGTCGTTTTGCTGTTTACAGATATTTCATAATGATAAAATGTTTGTGGGAGCGTTTTCACGATAAGCTTTAATAATTTTTAATAATTCTTCTGGACTTTCTCGCATTTCGCGTCGAATCCATAAAGTGAAAATAGTAGCAATACCACTAAAGACTACTTCATAAGCATAAGGCTGTTTAAGAGGACCATTATTTTGATTGTGGTATTTTGAGAAAATTTTTACTAATGTTTTATAAAAATCTGCAATAAATTCCGGATATAAATCACT
Organism: Lactobacillus fornicalis; assembly: GCF_055362665.1. Classification (NCBI taxonomy): domain Bacteria; kingdom Bacillati; phylum Bacillota; class Bacilli; order Lactobacillales; family Lactobacillaceae; genus Lactobacillus; species Lactobacillus fornicalis. Next base: position 8,717 of record NZ_JBLTIM010000021.1, on the reverse strand, counting down.
ATTTAATATTGAAAATAGTAGTTTTTGATGTTTGATTAAGTAATTAATAACTTCTTTTAAGGATGCTTCGGAAAAGAAATGTGGATTTTGAGGTTCAATTTTTAGGCAGGCAGAAATATCGGTTAAGATAGTTTCCTTAATCTCTCGCCATAAGTCACTCTTATCGAGATAATTTAAATAAAAAGTTCCCCGATTGATTTGGGCTTTTTTAGTAATGCTAGAAACAGTCATCTTTTGATAACCTTCGGTTTTTAATAAATAAATAAAAGCATCTTTAATTTTCTGTTTAGAATTTGTTCTTCGAATATTTCCCATAATTTTCTCCTTATATCAACGCCTTATTGAAAAATGTACATAGAAAACAAAGGCAAAGGTGCTAGAATACTTGCATAGTAAATCAACACAATGTACAGATTAGGAGTGAATAATATGTCAATAATTGATGTAAAAAACAGTTCTAAAGAATATAAAACTGGAAATACAACTGTTCTTGCTAATAAGAATATTACTTTTTCAGTTGATAAAGGTCAACTAGTAATTATTCTCGGATCATCTGGAGCAGGAAAATCTACTTTGCTCAATATTTTGGGAGGTATGGATACCAATACTAGTGGTGACGTTATTATCAATGGCCACAACATTGCTAACTATTCTAGAAAAGAATTAACAGCTTATCGTAGAAAAGATGTTGGTTTTGTATTTCAGTTCTACAACTTGGTTCCTAATTTAACAGCTAAAGAAAATGTAGAATTAGCTGCTGAAATTGTACCTAATGCAATGGAAGCAAGTGAAGCGTTAGATGCAGTGGGGCTGGGAGATAGAATGAACAACTTCCCTGCACAATTGTCAGGAGGACAACAACAACGTGTTGCTATTGCCCGGGCAATAGCAAAGAATCCAGCAATTTTACTTTGTGATGAACCAACTGGAGCGCTTGACTATCAAACTGGTAAACATGTTTTAAAAATTTTACAAGAAATGAGTACGAAAAAAGGCTCAACAGTTATTATTGTTACACATAATGCCGCAATTGCACCTATTGCCAATCAAGTAATTCATGTTCATGATGGTCAAGTTAAGAGGATTGAAAAGAATGAACATCCAACAGATATTTCTGAAATTGAATGGTAAAAGCTAGGAGAATTTGAATGAAGAAAAAGATTCTATGGAAAGATGCTTGGCAAGCAATAACTGGATCTTTAGGTAGATTTGTTGCAATTTTCATGTTGATGATGGTAGCTGTCTTTACCTTTATTGGTCTTAAAATGACGGGTCCAGATATGAGAAGCACAGCTGTTGATTCATTTAAGAATAATAATTTAGCTGATATAACAGTTGTTTCAAACTATGGCTTAAATAGTAAAGATAAACAAAAAATCGAAAATCAATCTGGTGTAAAGAAGGTTGAATATAGTTATCTTCAAGATTCTACTGTTAATGATAGTAAAAAGAGTTTAAGGGTATATTCTGAAAGCAAAAAGATATCTAAAGTAGAACTTACTAAAGGCCACATGCCTAAAAATAGCTCTGAAATTGTTATCTCTTATTTGTTGAAAGATAAGTATAAACTTGGTAAAAAGATAACTTTAGATAATCACAGTAGTTTAAAGCATAAAAAGTTTAAAGTTGTCGGTTATGTTCGCTCAAGTGAGTATTTAGATAAACACGATATGGGGCAAACCACTGTAGGTACAGGTCAATTATCTGGCTTTGCTTTTGTAAAGAAGTCTGCTTTTAAATCCGGTACAACAACTGGAATAGCTAGAATTACTTATAAAAAGACTGCTAAAATGAATCCATATTCAACTAAGTATTCTAACTATATTAATGACAAGGAAAAAGATTTAAAGAAGGAATTAGATAAGAATATTTCAGCTAAAGAAAGTAAAACCAAAAATAAAATTGCTGAAATTAATGATAGTTTAACTAAGTTAAATGCAATTGTAGCGGTTAAACCTGAATATCAAAGTCAGATTAAGCAACTTGAAAGTGCTAAAGCGAAGCTTGAACATTTGAATAAACCTAGCTACACAGTTAATACTCGTGATGAATTCCCAGGTTATGAAAATTATCGTTCAAATGCAGAAAGAATTGACGTTTTATCTAATATTTTCCCAGTATTCTTATTTGCAATTTCTGCCTTAGTTTCTTTAACTACAATGACTAGATTTGTGGAAGAAGAAAGAATTAATATTGGTACTATGAAGGCAATTGGCTATAGCAATTTTGATGTGGCTAAGAAATTTATTGTTTATAGTATGCTTTCAAGTACATTTGGTGTGATTTTTGGTGCATTTGGTGGATTTAGAATCTTACCTGGCATTATTTTTGAGGCTTATGCAGCCAATTCAACAATGACTGGCTTTAGAAGTCAATTCTCTTTAGCTTGGCTAATATTAGGACTAGTTGTTGCCTGGGCATGTACGACTTTAGCAGCACTTTACGCCTTAAAGAAAGATGTTAAAGATCGCCCAGCTCAATTATTACTACCTAAACCACCTAAAAAAGGTTCAAAAATTTTCCTTGAAAGAATCACACCATTATGGAGTAGATTGAGTTTTAATCACAAGGTTACCTTCAGAAACCTCTTTAGATATAAGACAAGAATGTTAATGACAATCTTTGGAGTTGCTGGTTGTACAGGCTTATTAGTAATGGCTTTTGGTATTCGAGATTCACTTTCAGGAATTAGTAAAAATCAATATACCAACATTATTAAATATGACATGATTGCGGTTAAGAACTCAAATCCTAGTTCTAAACAAAACGCAGACTTATTGGATGAACTAGATTCAAATAGTGTTAAACGCTATAAGCGGATTCACTTTACTACTTTGAATCGTAATCTTGGGGAAGACAAGACTAAGCAAACTATTAATGTGATTGTTCCTAAGGCCAATACTGACTTATCTAAGTATATTAATTTAAAGAGCAGTTCTACTGGAAAGAAATTAAAATTAACCAATAATGGTGTAGTTATTTCTGAAAAGTTGGCTCAATTAACCAATGCTAAGGTTGGACATTATATTAAGTTAAAAGATACTAACGATAAGTGGAAAAAATTCAAAGTTAGTGGCATTTGTGAAATGTATATGGGTCACTACATGGTAATGAATAAACAAGCTTATAAGCATTACTTTGATAAAGAATATAAGACCAATGGGTATCTGATAAGTACTAAGTCAGGTAAATTACAAACAGTTTCTGAAAAATTGATGGATACTGGTGCAATTAAAGGTATTAATCAAAATGTTAACAACAAGAAAACGATTGATAACTTGATTAATTCACTTAATAAAGTTATTTTGATTTTAATTGCAATTTCTACAATTTTGGCATTAGTTGTTATCTATAATTTAACTAATATTAATGTTGACGAAAGAATGCGTGAACTTTCAACTATTAAAGTATTGGGATTCTTTGATAAAGAAGTTACGATGTACATTTATCGGGAAACTATTATTCTTTCAATTCTAGGTATCCTAGCTGGATATTTAGTCGGTATTTGGTTACATAGCTTTATTATTACCACCTTACCACCCGTTAACGCTATGTTTGATCCTAATATGTACATATCTAACTTTATTTACTCAGCCCTCATTCCAGCAGTGATAACTACTGTCTTAGCATTTATTATGCACAAGAAGATTAAAGATGTTGATATGTTAGATGCTTTAAAGTCGGTTGAATAGATGATATAATCATTAATGACGAGTCGATAAAGAACGCGAGATGCGTATATTTATCAGGGGACATCTGCTTTTAATAGCAAGGCACGGGAAGTGTTGATGTTTTGGAAGACCTATTGTGAACGTGGAATTCCAACTTTGCCCAAAAAGACCACTTCTTTCCATGAGAAGTGGTCTTTTTATATCTTTTTAACCTATGCAAACAAGTTTATCCGTTGTAAAATAGTTAGTGAAACATTGAATTATTTAAAGGAGATATTTCATGTCAAAATTAGTTTTAATCCGTCACGGTCAAAGTGAATGGAACCTTTCAAACCAATTTACTGGTTGGGTTGATGTTAACCTTTCAGAAAAAGGTGTTGAAGAAGCTAAAAGAGCTGGTCGTTTAATTAAGGAACATGGTCTTAAATTTGATCAAGCTTACACTTCAGTATTGAAGCGTGCTATCAAGACTTTGCACTTTGCACTTGAAGAAAGTGACCAACTTTGGATTCCTGAAACTAAGTCTTGGAGACTTAATGAACGTCATTACGGTGCTCTTCAAGGTTTAAACAAGAAGGCTACTGCTGAAAAGTACGGCGATGAACAAGTTCACATTTGGCGTCGTTCATACGATGTTTTGCCTCCAGCAATTGATGATGATAATGAATACAGTCAAGCACATGATCGTCGTTACTCAAACTTGGATCCTAACATTGTTCCAAAGGCAGAAAACTTACATGTATGTTTAGATCGTGTAATGCCATTCTGGGAAGATCACATTGCTCCTGACTTATTGGCAGGTAAGAATGTTATTATCGCAGCACACGGTAACTCACTTCGTGCTTTGACTAAGTACATTGAACGTATTTCTGATGAAGATATTATGGATCTTGAAATGAAGACTGGTGAACCAGTTGTTTACACTTTCGACGACAAGTTGAACGTAACTGACAAGGTTAAGTTAGACGACTAATCATTCGTTATAAAAGACTATTCTCTTAGAGGATAGTCTTTTATTTTTTACAATTTGGTTATGAAAATTCCTTTTGAGTGATATTTTAAAATTTTTTCGATAAAATAAAAAAGATAAAATTAAAAAACATAACAATATAAAGGAAAAAGTATATGCAGAATAATTATCCAAGCAATTCTCGAGTAGCGCTTTATGAAAGTAATAAACGAAAAAGAAATAAAAAATTACGTTTGATTATTGGAGTAATGATGATTTTATTGCTCGGGATAGGATCGTATATTGGCTATATCTTTTTTAGAACTAAGGGTGCAATTGATAAAACTTATGATCCTAAGACTGCTGTTGCTACGAATAGTTCAACTTTTAATGGAAAAAAGAGTTTTGCAGTTTTATTAATGGGTACGGATACAGGGGCTTTTAATAGAACCGATAAAATGGGGAATACTGATACGATGATTGTAGCAGTTGTTAATCCCTCTAAGAAGCGTTATACACTTATGTCCATTCCTCGTGATACAATGGCTCAAATGGTGGGTGCTAAATCATTGACTGCGGAAAAGATTAATGCCGCCTATTCAATTGGTGGAGCTAAAATGGCAATGAATACTGTTTCTAAACTAATTAACGTTCCAATTAAATATTATGCTGTAATAAATATGGGTGGCTTGCGTAAAATGGTTAATGGTGTAGGTGGCGTTACTGTTACACCTCCACTTAGTTTTTCATACGGGGGCTATAGTTTTAAAAAGGGAAAGAAGACTAAATTAAATGGTTCTCAAGCTTTAGCTTATGCAAGAATGCGTTATGATGATCCAACTGGTGACTATGGACGTCAATTGCGACAAAGACAAGTCATCATGTCATTGATAGAGAATGCTTCTTCAATTTCAACCTTGGCTAACTTAGAGTCAATTTTAAATTCGGTTTCGGAAAATGTAAAAACTAATCTGTCATTTAATAATTTGATGGCTATTTTCCAAAACTATAAGAGTAGTACTGCAACTTCAAAGAGTGATTATTTACATGGATTGAGTGTTACTATTGATGGAGCATCTTACCAAGTTATGTCAGATACCGAGCTTCAGAGAGTATCTGATTATGTACGTAGCGAATTAGGTCTTGAAAAAGAAAAAATAAGTAATTTTGAAACTTATGAAAATAAGTTAAATGAACAAAATGGCTTTAGTTTTAGTAGTACCGAAGATCAAGAATATACCGTATATGATTATGGAAGTGACACTAGTTCAGATACGAATAGCGATAGTGATCAAGATAATGATGATACAGGAGATTATTAACCTTGATACATTTTAGTTCATTTATAATTGGATACATATTAGGTAATTTCTTATTTGCTTTAATTGTAGGAAAGTATTTTCTCCATGCAGATCCGACTAAAAATGGATCAGGTAATCCGGGAACAGCTAATATGGGAGCTGTTTTTGGAAAAAAGTGGGGTATTTTAACCTTAATCGGGGATGCTGTAAAAAGTATATTGGCTTTAACTATTACTTGGCTTTTATTTAAAAGTCAACTAGCTATGGCATATTGTGGTTTAGGTTTAATGCTAGGGCATTGTTATCCTGTTACTAATCATTTTAAAGGAGGTAAAGGGGTAGCAGTGATTGGAATTACAATGTTGGCTGTTGATTTTAAAATGGCTTTGATTATTTTGCTAATTGCACTAGTATTAACCATTATCATGAAAAATTTGACCATTCCTCCTTTATTTTTTACCTATTGTTTTGGAGTAGTTAGTTTATCACTAGGTAAAACTAATCGTGGTTTAATTTTTTTGGTCATAGGAATCATTATGACTATTCGTTTTTGGAAAGATATTATCGATTTTGTTCAAGGCAAGGGTAAGAAAGTAGATATTTTATTTAGTATCAAGAAAAAGATTGGAATAAAGATATAAAGAGGTTTAGAAAAAATCAATATAAAAAGCGTAGATGTTAGGTATTATAACACTTAACATCTACGCTTTTTGTTTCTTCTCAGATTATTATATTATAGTTTGTAATGATTTCTTTTTAAAAAGGTTTTAAAACTAGGACAACGATATATTTTTTCATAATCAATAGCCTTTGCAGAGTAGTTAGTGAAATAATAGTCTACACCATTTTTAATTGCTTGTTTTATTTGAGCAGAACTATCAATAGTCCAAGTACAAAATTGTTTATTGTGCTTATGCGCAAATTTAATGTTTTGTGGATATGCTAGATGTTCCTCAGGAGCAACAATATCTATGTTTGAATCTTTGGTTGCTTCTTCAAAAGCAGGGTAATCGCCACACAAGAACAATGTTTTAACTTTAGGAAGAAACTTTTTAATTCTAGCCGCATCTTCTTTGGTCCAACATTGTATTATTAGCCGTGAAACAGGTATTTTACATTCATGAATGGTTTTAACTAAAGTAGGTATTTGATTGAAATCCCACTTTGTACGTACTTCGACAACAAAGTTTACATCTTTATCTTTTTTATAGTGGTTAAAAACTTCAGATAATCTATGACAATGTTCATTATTAGCTGTTTTTAGTTCTTCTATTTCTGAATCGGTCATATCTCTAAATAATTGGTTACAATGAAAGATTCGCCGGGCTGATGGATCGTGACTAACCCATAATGTTCCTTCTTTAGAACTAACTAAATCTTGTTCAATATAGTGTGAGCCAGAAGCAATAGCTTGGTCATATGCCGCAAAAGTATGCTCTATTTCATCATTAGAACCACTACCTCTGTGGGAAATAACATGTTTTGCTGCAAAATAATTGATATAATTGGCATAATTTTTCTCCAAATTTACACCTTGTTTTATATAATTGTCATTATTGTTATTTGTCTGTATAACTTTGGGCGCATTAGCATAACCTATACAATATCCCAATCCAACAGAAAATGACGCTAAAATGATACTAAAAATAGTAACTCCCTTTGACTTTATGTTTTTCATCTAATCCCCAATCTAAAAATTGATAATCTAATTGTAGCGGATATAAAAGTAGCAGTAAAATCTTTATTAAATTAGTTGTTTCACTTAAATAAAGACTTTTTAATGATTAGATACTCAAACACCAGAGCTATTAGCCCTATAAAACTAACTATAATTCCTAATTTCAAACCTGGCATTGTATGCTTTAAAGTGACTTTGTGTTTCCCTTTTGGTAAATCTAAAGCAATAAATCTATTTAGGGCTTTCACAATCTTGACAGGCTTTCCATCACTAAAAGCTTTCCAGCCAGATGTGTATGGAATAGTAGTAATTAAAGACTGCCCTTGTTTGATATTGACAATCCCTTCAATTTGATTATTTGTCCATTTGGATAATTTAAGTCGGTTGTTTTGTGCATAAGAAATTGTTTTATTAAGAGCTTGTTTATTGAGTAAGTAAAGCTCAGGATTTAATAGTGATCCTTTTGAAATTTCTTTCTTTAACTTAATTTTCAAAGTAACTTTGCCACTCTTAGGCACATATACGCCAATTGGTTGATAAGTAACCGGCATTGATCTAAAGGTATGGTTATTGATAGTTAAACTTGAAGCAGCTGAAGTATAGTCGGCATACCCCATTAAATTATTATCTAAAACAATATAACCAACTGAATTAGGCTTTGCTTTATAGGTGAAGGTAAGAGTAGAAAGGGTAGCTTTTTTACTTTGATAATTTAGTTGATTTTTGTCTTTTTTGACCACTAAATTAGTACTAGTGATTTGGGCAGAAATTGGTTTAGAAAAGTAGACTTGCTTAGAGCCAGTGAGGGCATTTAAAACTTTAGTTTGATTTTCAAGTGGTTGTTTGATAGCTAATTGTAAATTGTTAGCTTTGTAGCCGGCAAAAGCTAAAGGAAAAGTATTACACTGGTAAGCAGTATTATATTTATCTTTATACCAGATTTTGTTTATCTTCAAGTCATCACGTAACCCATAATTCTTAAAACCTACAGCCGAGTCAGTTAAGCGGGTAGTTGAAATAAAGGTCTTAATATCAAATAAAGCATCTGTTAGTTGTGTACTAGTAGAGTAAAAGTAAAAATAACCAGTACCTGGGAGACCTAATAATGAATAAAAGTC
>NZ_JBLTIM010000020.1:0-42848 GCF_055362665.1 Lactobacillus fornicalis | reverse complement strand
AAACTATTTTACGGTCTCATTCTACCACTTTGCAGCTATATAGAACGGCTTTTTAAATAAAAAATATTAATATTTTTACTATAAAAAAGACCATATAGAATATATCTATATAGTCTTTTTTGTCTTATTAAGCTAATTCATCGTATAGTGCAAGCATTTCTTCGTCATCAGGCATTAGCTTTAAATACTTTTTAAGTAAGTCTTTCAACGCCGCTTGTTCTCCTTCAAGATTAAAGAGCCGAATCATATCTCTCAAAAAATCAGCATTATTTTGTAAATTAGGATATGCGAGTAAGAATTCATTTCTTGATTCTTGATATTTTTCTAAGCGATACAATGAAACTGCAATATTCCACCTTGCTTGTGGTTCTAGATTTTCATCATCAATTTCTTGGAATAACTGTAAGTTTTCCTCATCTTTTTTCAAATAGAGATATAAATTCGATAATTGTACACGTAAGTCCATATTATCAGGGGCAAATGATAGACCTTTCTTTATCATATCAACAGCTAGGTCATATTTTGCGCAGTTAGCAGCTACACGGCCAATTAAAGCGTAAAGTGTCTCATCATATTCATTGTATGTTAAACCCGTCTGAGCCGTTTCTAGGGCTTTTTCGTTATTACCATCCGCCTCATAAGCCTGTGCAAGTAATGGATAAGCATTTACATAATCACTTGCCTGCTCTAATACACCAGTTAAATATTCAATTGCCTTTTTATAATTTTTGGTACTTAGTAAAACTAAGCCTGCTTCGTATCTGGTATCAATGTCAATAAAATCTTGCCCATATTTTTGAATTATTTCACTAGCTTCTTCATATCGCCCTAATTTTGCCAAACTAGCAAAAATCCGCTCACGCAAATTAATCTCACCAAAATGTTTTTGTCTAGTAGCTAAATCTTGATAATAATGTAATGCCAGTTCATTTTTTCCAGTTGAATAGGCTAATTCAGCCAAGCCAAAAATAATTGCATCTTCTTTTGGAGCTAATTCATGGGCCTCTTGTAATTTTGCTTGCGCAGTTTCAAAAAGACCTAATGATTGGTAATAATCGGCTTGTATTAACAAGCTTTCAAGATAGCTATCACTATTTTCGTCAATGCTATAAAGCAAGCTTAAAGCATCGTCATCTTGCCCATCATTTAACAAAATTTCTGCCAAGTAAACTTTAAACAGATCTTCATCTGGATTATTAGCAATCAGAACCCGATAAACATCTTTAGCCATATTGCTAAAACCCATCTGCGTTAAGTTTTCTGCTAAAGCTGCTAAAATCTCACTACTATCAGAATCAAGTGCCTTCTTTAAGAGGATATTATTTTGAGAAAAATCATGTTTTTCAATTGCATCAAGCAGTTGCTCAGAATATGACATCAATTGATCCTTCTTTCTAGGTAAATTCACTCTTTCTATCTTAACAGCTTCAAGTCATTTAAGAAATAAAAAAAGCCTAGGAAAACCTAGACCTTTTAAAAGTTAAGTAAAAATTACTTAACAGCATCCTTAAGAGCCTTACCAGGCTTGAATGCTGGCACCTTGCTTGCTGGAATTTCGATTTCAACACCAGTTTGTGGGTTACGACCCTTACGAGCGGCACGGTTACGTACTTCAAAAGTACCAAAGCCAATCAATTGAACCTTTTCACCCTTAGCAAGATCTTGTTGGATTGATGCAAAAATTGCATCAACTGCTGCAGCAACATCTTTCTTGGTAAGCTTAGTCTTAGCTGCAACTTCTGCTACTAATTCTGCTTTGTTTGCCATTGTATTCACCTCCTGAGTTTGAACCTATGAGTTCAGACTTATTCTTCAAAAAAAGAATAAGGAATAATGATCATGACCAATCATTGTTTCCTGATTCTAAAAATAGCACAATAAGCCCGTCATAACAAGGTTTTTTCAAAAAATAAATGATAAATCTTTCTTTGCTAGATACAAATATATATTTTCTTAGTTTATTATTAAAAACTTCTTTTAATCCCTTTATTTTCGCTTACGTGGCAAGATTTTTATCGGGGTACCAGTAAAATCAAAATTGTCACGAAGTTGATTGATCAAGAACCGTTTATATGAAAAGTGCATCAATTCAGGATCATTTACAAAGACAACAAAAGTTGGTGGTTGAACAGCTACTTGAGTCATGTAGTAAACCCTTAAACGTTTTCCCTTAATTAAAGGTGAAGGCACAAGCTTAGATGCTTCAATTAACATGTCATTCAAGACACTAGATTGAATTCTTTGACTTTGGTTTTCAGCAACTTCTTTAATTAAATCTGGTAGTTGATCCAAATTTTTGCCAGTTTTTGCAGATACAAAAATAATAGGAGCATAGTCAAGATATTGAAATTCTTCACGAATGACTCTAGTGAAGTCTTTAGCGGAATTAGAATCTTTTTTAGGTAAATCCCACTTATTAACAACAATAATCATTCCACGGCCTGCATCATGAGCAAATCCAGCCACATGCTTATCTTGTTCACGAATTCCAGTGCTGGCATCTAAAACTAGGCAAACTACATCAGAGCGTTGAATTGCAGCCTGAGCACGTAAAACAGAATACTTTTCTGTTTTTTCGTAAACCTTTCCTCGACGTCTAATACCTGCAGTATCAATCATTCTAAACTTCGTGCCATCTTCAGCTACAAATGGTGTATCAACTGCATCCCTAGTTGTACCTTCTTCATTAGCAACAATAACTCGTTTTTGACCCAACATAGCATTGATAATTGATGATTTACCAACATTTGGACGCCCAATCACACTAAAGGCAATTTCATCTTCATCCTTAGTATCAGCTTCAGGTGGGAAATTCTCAACAACAGCGTCAAGCAAGTCCCCAATTCCTGTACCATGAGTTGATGAAATTGGAATTGGATCTCCTAGTCCTAAACTATAAAAATCATAAATATCTGCACGTTGTTCTGGATTATCTGCCTTATTAACAGCCAAGATAACTGGTTTACTTGAGCGATAGAGAATTCTAGCAATTCTCTCATCCAAATCAGTCAAATGCAAGGCAACGCTTGTAATCATTACAATTACATCCGCTTCTTCCATAGCAATATCTGCTTGAGCGCGAATTTCATCTTCAATTCGTCCGCCTTCCCAAGTAATACCACCAGTATCGATGATATTAAATTCATGGCCTAGCCAAGAGGCTTTGGCATAATTACGGTCACGCGTTACTCCTGGTCGGTCTTCAACAATAGCTAAACGTTCATTAATAATTCGATTAAATAAAGTTGATTTTCCAACATTAGGTTGACCAACAATTGCAACAGTTGGTAGAGCCATTATTATCATCCTTTCTTTATTTGATTAAATTTAAATTCCAACAAAAAAAGCCGACTAAAGTCGGCTTTTTAATCATCATTATTGACGGTCTTTCAATTGGTCACCAATGATGTCGCCAAGTGCAAAGCCGTTGTCGTTGTTATCGCTCATGTACTTCTTAGCTACAGAATCGTTACGTGATGCGCTACGACGAGCGTTGTTTCCTTCGCCTTCAGCTGCGGGTTGTGCTTGCTTAATTGAAAGAGAAATTCTCTTTTCATCTGGGTTAATGCTCAAAACCTTAACCTTAACAGTTTCGCCAACCTTCAAAACATCGCTAGGCTTTTCAACACGCTTGTTTGAAATTTCAGAAACGTGTACTAAACCTTGAATACCATCTGCTACTTCAACAAAGGCACCAAATGAAGTCAATGACTTAACTTCACCTTCAACTACTTCGCCTTCACTTAATTCTGAAGTTGCTTGTTCAAATGGTGATGGTTCAGTTTGCTTAATTGAAAGGGAGATGCGGTGTCTGTCGTCATCGATACCGATAACTTTAACCTTAACATCTTGACCAGTCTTCAATACATCACTAGGCTTGTCAATATGCTTGTATGAGATTTCAGAGATGTGAACTAAACCGTCAACACCACCAACATCTACAAAGGCACCAAAGTTAGTTAAACGAGAAACTTTACCTTCAACAATATCACCAGCAACAAGTTGTGAAGCTACAGTTTCAAATGCTTCTTCACGTTCTTCTTCGATTAATTCCTTGTGTGAAAGGATTAAGCGATTCTTGTTAGGATCAATTTCGGTAATCTTAACCTTAATAGTCTTACCAATGTATGGCTTAAGATCTGAAACAAAGTGGTTAGAAATTAATGATGCTGGCAAGAAACCTCTAGTACCAACGTTAACAATTAAACCACCACGTACTGAACTAGTTACAGTACCTTCAATAGCGTTACCTGCTTCATAGTCCTTTTGAAGCTTATCAAATGCTTCTCTTTCCTTCAAGCGAGTTACTGAGAAGAAGAATTCGCCGTTTTCCTTATCGCCACCGGCTCTTCTCAATACCAAAGCCTTGAAAGTATCACCAGGCTTAACTAAGTCGTGGAGATCTGCATTACGATCTTGTGTGAATTCACGACGAGTGATGACACCTTCAACACCTGCATTTTGAACACCAACTGCAATTTGTCCGTCTTCAACACTTAAAACTTCAACGTCTACAATGTTGCCAACTTCAACACCTTGCATTTCCTTTAAAGCATCTAAAAATTGATTACTGTTATCTGACATAAATACCTCCCAATATCATGTTTAATTTTAAATGAAAGCATGATATTTTTCCACCTTTTCGAGCTTTTTTTTCAAAATTTCTCTTGATTTTTTGTTATTTTGCCATTTTTGCCTTAATTTTTGCCAAAATGTCACTAACTACTTCATCAATTGACATATTTGTTGTATCAACTTCAACCGCATCATCTGCCTTTTTTAATGGAGAAATTGCACGATGCGAATCTTTATAATCACGCTCGGCAATATCATGCTCAATTTTTGCTAAATCTTCATGAATTCCCTTTTCAGCATAATCAAGCAATCTTCTCTTAGCTCGTGAATGAACACTTGCAACTAAAAAGATTTTTAATTCAGCATCAGGCAAAACCGTTGTACCTATATCACGGCCATCCATAATAACATTAGTTGAACCTGCCATTTCTCGTTGTAATTCAACCATTTTTTCGCGTACACCTTTTAATGCACTTACTTGCGAAACATTAGCAGTGATTTCTGGCGTTCTAATGGCAAGAGAAACATCTTCCCCAGCAACGTAAACTCTCTGTTCACCATTTTCTGACTTAAACTCAATTTTATTTTGACTAATTGCTGCCAAAATATGGGCTTCATCGCCATAATCAATATTTTCTTTTCTTGCAATAAAAGTACATGCCCGATACATCGCACCGGTATCAATATAAATAAAGTCTAATTTTTTAGCAATAATCTTGGCAACTGTACTTTTTCCAGCAGAAGCTGGACCATCAATAGCTACTTGCATTTCAATAAAAAAGAGACCACGGTCTCTTTATCCTTTCTTACTTTAATTTTAACGTTTCTCCAGCCTTAATATTGGCTGTATCAGTAATATTATTCAATTTTGCTAAAGCATCAACTGTCATTCCATTCTTTTCAGCGATAGAAGATAAGCTATCGCCTTCTTTAATGACATAACTATTTGCTGCTGAACTGGATGAACTTGATGTAGTAGCACTAGCTACGCTAGATTGATAATTTGACGACGCTGTCGTAGATTTAGAACTTGAAGTTACGACATTAGCTCCAGAACTAACTCTTGAACTAGAGCTTTCAGAGGATTTCACTATTTTTATTTTTTTACTTTTTGAGCTAGAAGAACTTGAAGCAGATATTACACTCTTAGTTGGAGTTGCTACATCCGCACTCTGAGACTTAGATTTGGTCATTAAATAAAATGGCACCGCAATCAAAACAAGAATTACTAATCCTATAACCCATTTAATCCAATGGTATTCTACGGATATGGATGACTTCTGCACTTTGTGAACTTTTGCTCGTCCTTGCTTAGGCCGCTTAAAATGTTTGTAAGGGCCGTTATTTGATGAATTATTATTCACGATAAACACTCTCCCAACATAATCATTGTTATTTTAGCATATTTAAGGGTAAAGAAAAAAGCCCTTCTTAGGGCTTATCTAATATTAGTCAAATTAAAATCTCTTTGAAGCAAAATTTTCTAATTGTGGCAAAACAAATTTAATCACCATAATTGCTAAAATTCCGTTAATTACTCCCTTTACCACATTAAATGGAACAACTCCATAAAGAATATAAGTTGGTGGGAAAGTAAAATTAGCAAACTTGGCATACATAGGCATTAAAAGCCAAATATTTGCTAAGCTCATTGCAAGAGTTAAGCAAATTGTACCAACTACTACTGCTGCTATTTGCATAATGAATTTATCTTCATTTTTCTTGCTAACCATATATAAAGGCACAATATAGCAAATACTTGCCAAAAATGCTGCTATTTGGCCAACTAAAGACAGAATATTAAATCCTGATAAAGCTAAACTCAAGAAACACTTAATAAAAGCCATCCCAATTCCAGAAATTGGTCCGAATAAAAAGCTACCAATTAAAATAATGACATCTGAAAAATCCATTTTTAAAAATGGAAAAATCGGAATAATTGGGAATTCAATCTTCATTACTACAAAAGCAATTACACCAATCATTACTGCTGCTCAAGTCTTAGCTAGACTTGATCTTGACTTAGTCATAATATTTCCTCCAAACAAAAGGGTCTGCGCTCCAAGAGGCAGACCTTTGAGAAAGTATTATGTAATTTTCCTTTATCAGCCTGTCTTCTTCCATCTAGACTATACTATCGGTACCTTAGGGTTCAGCCACATAAGTGGGTTGCTGACTCAAACAGCCGGTCGGGATTTTCACCCTGCCTTGAAGACGCTTTCCTATTAAATTCAGCTTTAGTATACTACATGCTTTTCAGCTTAGCAACTTCTTCGCGAGTTAATTCACGATATTTACCTGCAGTAAGTGACTTTAAGGTTAAAAAAGCATATCGTTCACGTGATAACTTATCAACTAAATGACCTACTGCCTTAAACATTCTTTTAACTTGATGGTAATGTCCTTCATGAATTGTTAATTGAACAATTGAAGTTCCCTTTTCTCGATTAGTGCTAATGATTTTTACCTTTGCAGGTGCTGACTTTTTACCATCAATCCTTACACCATGTTTTAAACTATGTATTTCTTCTGGGGTTAAAAAGCCCTTAATTTTTGCAACATACACTTTATCTACCATATGACGAGGGTGCATTAGTTTATTAGCCAATTCACCATCATTAGTAATAAGTAATAAACCAGAGGTATCATAGTCAAGTCTCCCTACTGGATATAAACGATAAGGACTCTCTTCAAAAAAGTCCAGAACAGTTTTTCTTCCTTTATCATCTTTTACAGAAGAAATAACTCCTCTTGGCTTATATAAAAGGTAAGTATGTTTACTTTCTTTTTGAATTGGTAAGCCATCAACTTCAATATTGGCACTAGGTTCAACCTTAGTTCCCAATTCAGTTACAATTCGCCCATTAACTGCCACTCTGCCTTCAGTTATCATTTTTTCAGCTTTCCGACGAGAAGCTACACCTGCTTGAGCAATCAATTTTTGCAAACGTTCTGCCATTATCTTTCTCCTAGTCTATTTTGAGGATTATTACTATCTTTTGCCTTAAAGAGATCCACTTGTCCCTTTTCATCAATACTTTCATTTTCAAAATCTTCAATCACTGGTAAATCAGCTAAAGACTCATATCCAAAATATTGCAAGAAATAATCTGTCGTTACATATAAGTTAGGATGACCGGGGACATCTTTTTTCCCACTTGTTTTAACTAACCCCCGCCAAATTAACGTTTGAATTGCACCAGCAGAATTAACTCCTCGAATTTCATCGATTTCAACTCTCGTAATTGGTTGACGATATGCAACAATTGCTAAAATTTCTAAAGCTGATTGACTCAAGGTCTTTGAAAGATCTTTTTGATAATATTTTTCAACAACATCAGCCACATCATAACTTGTTGTCATTTTATATGTATCTTTAATTAAACTAACTTGCAAACCTGAATTTTCATCCTCAGATAGTTTTTGAGTTAATTTTTTCGCTAACTCACGCAAAGCCGGAGCTTCAATTTCTAATAATTGACACAAGTTAGCTTGTTCAACACCTGTATCACCAGCTAAGTATAATAAACTTTCTAATTCAGCGAGCTTAGTTGCCATTTACTAATCAATTCTTTCTAGTGTCAAATCGCCATATTCACGACCTTGACTTACTTTTATTTTTTTATTTTTACTCATTTCTAAAATAGCCAAAAAGAGTGAAATTACATCATCTAAAGTTTTAATTTTTTGAATACATGAAAAAAAGCTAACCTTTGCTACTTGTGAGAACTTATTTTCAAGCATTTTAGTCATATCACTTACAGAAGAATATTTAATCTTTACTGTAGCTGATTCTGGTGTCCGCAATTTATACCGCCGAATCAATAACGAGAAGGTATTAGCTAATTCACTCTCACTAAGTTGTCCTAATGGTAATGGAGATATGCTTTTAGCTTGTCCTACACTAGGCTCTTTGGCTACAGTAACAGGAACACTATCATTACGCTGTTTTAAATATTTAGATATTTTCTTAAAAACAGAGTATTGAACTAATTGTTCAACTAATTCTTGTCTTGGATCGATATCTGGTTCTTGCTCTAATTCAACAAAATCATTTTTAGGCAATAAATATTGTGACTTAATTCTCAATAAAGTTGATGCCATAACAAAATACTCACCAGCTAGTTGCAAGTTGAGTTCTTTCATTTTTTCAAGATACGTAAGATATTGTCTTGTTATTTCAGCAATTGGAATATCATAAATATCAATCTCTTGGGAACGGATTAAGTGTAATAATAAATCTAATGGCCCTTCAAAATTAGGTAATTCAACTTTTAAATTTTCTGTCATCGTTAATCCTTAAATAAGTAACTATAATCTGGAAGTGCTGTTAATCGCTTCTTGGGAAATTCTTCACGTAAATCTTTCATTAATGCTTGTTCATATTCGTGATTTCTAAATCCCGGTGCTAGTGACAAATATCTAATTAAAACAAAATGTTCTAATAATTGAATCCCCACAATCCCGATTAAATCAGACTCTTTATCCCTAAATAAATATAAGAAGAATTCACTAGAATTATCATACAAACTCATTTCTTCTTGTAAATTTTTTAAATTTCGTAAATCAGGCAAATAGGATAACAACCCCATTGCGATTTTTTCATAGTCTTTTCTATATTTTACTAACATAATTATGCTCTAGGATGTGTTTTCTGATAAACATCAAAAATATGCTTTTGTGATAAATTAGTATAAATCTGAGTTGTACTAATATCACTGTGACCCAATATTTCTTGCACAACTCGCAAATCTGCCCCATTTTCAAGTAAATGAGTCGCAAAAGTATGCCTCAAAGTATGTGGCGTAATATCTTTGTCAATCTTAGCCAATTTACTATATTTCTTAATTGACTGCCAAACTGCTTGTCTTGTTAACTGTCCGGCTCTATTATTTAAAAATAAAAAGTCACACGCAACACCCTTTTTGAGCAATGCTGGATCTCTTACATTTTTTAAATACTTATCAAGCCAACTTAAAGCAAAGTCAGTCACAGGAACCAACCGCTCTTTTGAGCCTTTTCCCAAAACTCTAATTATCTTTAAATCAGTATGCAAGTCCGCTTCTTTTAAGTTAATTAATTCACTGACCCGCATGCCAGTAGCATACAATAATTCCAAAATTGCCCGATCACGCAATCCAGTTGTAGTTTTGATATCAGGTTGAGCTAGCAGCTGTTCTACTTCCTTTTGTGAAAGAGCAAGTGGCAGTCTTTTTTCTTGCTTAGGAGTATCAATTTGAATTAAAGGATCAACCACCAAAATATGTTGTCGCAACAAATAACGATAAAAACGTCGTAAAGTAGTTATGCCACGACTAATTGTACTAGTCTTTTTTCCTTCATCACGCTGTTTAGCTAGATAAGAATCAATTATCAATGGATCTTCTGGCCAATCAGTAATTTTTTCTTTATCTAAATATTCAATAAATTGGTTTAAATCCAATTGATATGAATCAACTGTATTCTTACTCAAGCCTCGCTCCAAACTGCAAAATCTCAAGAAATCAGCAACTTGATCAAGATTATTCTTCTTCATTTTTATCTACCAAAGTAATTTTACCAGCATCTTTATCTTCAACAATCAAGCCTTGCTTTAGCAATCTACCAATTGCTCTCTTAAAGGCTGATTTAGAAATACCAAAATGATTTTTTATATCTTGCGCATCACTTTTATCGTAAAATGGCAAAGATTTGCTTGCTTCACGTCTAAGTGACATCAAAATCATCTGACTATCTTCATCAATTTCTTCAAATGCTCTTGGCAATACACTCAAATTTAAACGGCCATATTTACTGATTCCTACAACTCTAGCCTTAATTTGTTCCCCTAATCTAAGTGGGGTCATCATTTCACTTTCATGAATGAAACCTAAATAAAAATCACTTGTTAAAACAAAAGCTCCTACTGGACGCGTTGCATAAACAGTAACTAACAAGTTTTTATTTTTCATATTTTGAGGAAATTTACTTGAAAGTTGTTCAAAAACATTTTCATCAGCCATTTTTGCCCAAATACGATCTTTATGGTCGGTTTCTAAAGTAACTAACAGGCGATCTCCAATTCTTGGCCATTTCGCCTTATCAAGAGGTAAATCATCCAAAGAAATAACTACATCTTTATCTGGCAAACCAATATCAACAAAGACTCCTAAATCACGTCTAACTTCAGTAACTTTACTCCATCCATATTGATCTGGCATTGCAAAAGGATAAAACTGAGTCATTTGTTTTTTATGATTTTTATTATCATAAATAAAGCCTTGAACAATATCACCTAATTGGGGCATTTGCTCTTGAGTAACTTCTAGCTTATTGAGCTCATATGTCACCCCATTTACCTGAACATAATATGCCTCGTCATTTTTATCAATAACTTTTCCTTCTTGAATTGTCCCTAGCATGCGAGGCCTCCTTTCTTAAATATATTTATTTACATAATCTAATTCTATAGTATAAAGAATTTAGGCAAAAAATAAAAGCAGTCTGAAAAATCAGACTACTTTTATTTTTATAGTTAACTAGCTATTATAAGTTAGCTGCTTCACCTTGGTATACAGCACCACGACGAGCATCAATAGTAATAGTAGTGTTGTCAGCAATCTTGTCAGTTGCGTCAGTAGCACCAACGATAACTGGGATACCTAATGAAAGACCAACAACAGCAGCATGTGAAGTTAAACCAGAAGCTTCAACTACTAAACCACTTGCCTTCTTGATTGCAGGTAAGTAATCCTTGTCAGTAGTCTTAGCAACTAAAATGTCACCATCTTCTACCTTGTTGTTTGCTTCATCAGCACTGTTTGCTACAACAGCCTTACCGATAACTGAACCAGTACCTACACCAAGACCCTTAACAAGCTTTGAACCGATAAGTTCAAGCTTCATCAAGTTAGTAGTACCAGATTCACCAACTGGAACACCAGCAACGATAATTACTAAATCGCCATCCTTAACGAAGCCATTTTCCTTAGCAATCTTAGCTGCTTTTTCAAACATATCATCAGTTGAAGTTGGCTTTTCAGTAAGAAGTGGTTGAACACCCCAAACAATACCAAGTGAGTGTTGAATCTTTTCATCGAAAGTCAATGCAACGATGTCTGCATTTGGACGGTACTTAGAAATCATTCTTGCAGTGTAACCTGATTGAGTTGCAGTAATGATAGTCTTTACACCTAATTCTTCAGCAGTTCTAACAACTGATTCACCGATAGCTTCAGTTACGTTTGAACCTTGGTATTCTTCAAATCTTTGAAGTGCCAAAGTGTTACGTTGTGCAATTTGCTTTTCAGTACGTACATCAATGTCGTGCATTGCTTGTACTGATTGTACAGGGTATAAACCGTTTGCTGATTCACCTGAAAGCATAGTTGCATCAGTACCATCCAAAACAGCGTTAGCAACGTCAGTTACTTCGGCACGAGTTGGACGTGGGTTTTCTTGCATTGAGTCAAGCATTTGAGTAGCAGTAATAACTGGCTTACCTAATGCATTTGCCTTCTTGATCAAAGTCTTTTGTACAAATGGTACGTTCATGAATGGGATTTCGACACCCATGTCACCACGAGCTACCATTAAACCATCAGAAACTTGAAGGATTGAATCAATGTTGTCGATACCTTCTTGTGATTCAATCTTAGGGAAGATCTTAACGTGGTCTTGGCCAGCGTTTTCACATAATTGACGAATATCTAAAACGTCTTGAGCCTTACGTACAAATGAAGCAGAAATGAAGTTAATGCCGTGTTGTAAACCGAAGTTAATGTCATCAGTATCCTTTTCAGTAATACCTGGGAGGCGGATTTCAACACCTGGTGCGTTAACACCCTTCTTAGAACCAATTAAACCAGTGTTTTGAGCCTTGGTTACTAATTCCTTGTTTGCTTTATCTTTTTCAGTGATTAATAAGTCAACCTTACCATCATCGATTAATACGTGACCACCTACGTGAGTGTCATCGTAAAGACCTGGGTAAGTTACGTAAATCTTGTCCTTGTTACCCTTCTTGGTAGCATCCATAGAAATACGCATAGTTTCACCAGTGTGAATAGTGAACTTGCCTTCTTCTTGTTCGGTAGTTCTGATTTCAGCACCCTTGGTGTCAAGCATAATACCAACTAACTTGCCGGTCTTCTTTTCAGCTTCTCTAACCAACTTCATACGTGAAAGGTGTTCTTCGTGATCACCGTGTGAGAAGTTGAAACGGAAGACATTTGCACCTGCTTCAATTAACTTAATAATAGTTTCTAAATCGTTTGATGCAGGACCTAAAGTACTAACAATCTTAGTTTTCTTCATTTAAAAAACTCTCCTATTACAAAAACAAAATTTACCGTGACAAATCATCATTCATTGCAAGCAATGAGTAATCACCAACATGGCGTGAATCAAATAAATCAACGATGTCATGAGTACACAAGTGATTGTCTTCGATACCTACAGCTAAGCCACCTTTTCCTTCCATAAGAAGCTTAACAGCATATGAACCCATCTTACTTGCTAAAACACGATCACTAACAGTAGGTTCACCACCACGTTGCATGTGACCTAAAACTTCAGTACGAGCATCGAAGTCACCATACTTGAGAAGTTCCTTCAAAAAGTCTTCTGAAGACATTACGCCTTCTGCAACAATGACAATACCGTGATCCTTACCATTAGCAAAGCTCTTTTTAAGCTTGTTAGCAATAGCTTCAATGTCATATGGCTTTTCTGGAATAACAATAGCATCAGCACCGCTTGCCACACCAACACGCATGGCAATATCACCACAATCACGACCCATAACATTAATTACGAATACACGTTGGTGACTGATTGCAGTATCTCTGATTTTATCAATTGCATCAGCTGCTGTAGTGCAGGCAGTATCAAAACCAATAGTTAAATCAGTAAATGGAATATCATTATCAATAGTACCTGGAAGACCAATAGAGTTAAATCCTCTCTTAGTCAAAGCCAAAGCACCATGGTAAGAACCATCTCCACCAATAACTACTAATGCTTCAATACCATGCTTCTTCAATTGTTCAATACCACGTAATTGACCTTCTTCTTGCGCAAACTCTGGATAACGAGCTGTGTAAAGGAAGGTACCACCACGAGTTAAGATATTGGCAACTGAATCAGATGTCATTGGGAAAATGTCTCCAGCAACTAACCCTGCAAATCCGTAACGAATACCAAAAACTTCGATGCCATTAGCCATCGCAGTTCTAGCAACCGCACGAACAGCAGCGTTCATACCAGGGGCATCCCCACCACTTGTTAAAATACCAATCCGTTTCATGAATTCACCCCATCATGATTATTATGTGTAATTTCTCACATCAATTAAATACTACCATTTTTTTCTCTCAAAGTCTTTAAAAAAATGGGCTAAATTACTATTCTGTTGCGTTTTTTATTTTGTTAGCGTTACCATTGCTGTTAGATTGTGATTCTTTGAATTTGTTTTTATTCAGTAAAATTGACAAGTTTCAAATTGGTCAACATATATTGAACTTTTCCAGCATCATAGCGATCACTTTGAGTTCTAATTCCCAAAAGATATATTTGTCCCTCTTTCAAGATATTCGAAATATTATTGTAAATTCCTGGGAAAATTGTAATTTCTTGTTCACTACTTGCATCCCTAAAAGTTGAAAAAGCCATTGTATCGCCTTTTTTAGTTCTAATTAGTTTTAATTTAATTAATTTTCCAACTGCAATTCCCGTTTCATTAACTGTAAAAGAGTTTAAAGCTTGAGCATTGAATCTTTCGGCGTATTTTTGAACAACTAAAATTGGAGTTTTGGTTGTTGAAAAACCTAACACTTCCTCTTCCATTGTGGCTTTTTCATTTGAATTAGGGGCTGGTGCTTGTTCTAATCGAATTCCGCCTAATCCTTCAGATAAGGTCTCATTTTGACCAGTAAACTTAATATTTTCTACTATTTCTTTGCAGTTAGCCAATAACATTTTTCGATTTTCGTCAATTTTGTCAAAACAACCTGCCTTAATCATGGCTGCAATCGCTTGCTCAGAAAGGAATTTAACATCTATTTTTCTTAAAAAATCGGCTAAAGAGGTAAAGTTTTTTGGCAAACCGGCAATATTTCTTAAAAAATCAACTCTCAGACCCTTAATCGCTTTAAGGCCAACCTGAATTTGACCATTTACCAAATAATAGTCAGTCTGACTATTATTAATATCTGGGGCCAAGATTTTTACACCAGCTTCTTGGGCCTGAGTGATATATTCACCAGCTTTTACTCGATTAGCACTAACAGAATTTAATAATGCAGTAAAAAACGCAGCTGGATAATGAACTTTTAAATAAGCAAGCCAAAAAGCAATTTTGGAATAAGCTACCGCATGTGAACGATTAAAACCATAGTTAGCAAACTGTTCAATATATGCATAAACTTTGCTAGCAGTAGCTTGTGGATGGCCATTTTTAACTGCTCCAGCAATAAATTTCTCGCGTTCTTGATCAATTAAATCTTGCTTTTTCTTAGACATGGCTCTACGCAATAAATCCGCCTCACCCAAGCTAAAACCAGCCATAATTTGTGCAGTCTGCATAACTTGTTCTTGATAAACCAAAATTCCATAAGTTGGTTGTAAAAGTTTCGCTAAAGATGAATCGGGATAAGTGATTGGCTCTTTGCCTTGTTTTCGATTAATAAAATGATCAATATTTTGAATTGGTCCTGGCCGATATAAGGCGTTAACCGCTACAACATCTTCAAAACTATCAGGATGCAATCGCCTTAGAACATTTTTAATTCCTTGTGATTCAAATTGAAACACAGCATCAGTCTTCCCCCTTTGAAACAATTGTAAGGTTTTAACATCATCAAGAGGGATTCTTTTAGGGTCTAATTTTATGCCATCTTTTGCCAGCAATTCTACTGTATCACCTAAAATAGTTAAATTTCTTAATCCTAAAAAATCAATTTTTAATAAGCCTAATTCCTCAACATGGGCTTTAGTTTGTTGGGTCACAGGAATTCCCAATGTTCCTGCTTGCAATCCTGCTATTTGCGCAATAGATTTGTCACTAATTACTAGTCCTGCTGCGTGAATCGAGGCATGGCGTGGTATCCCTTCTAATCGCATAGCCGTTTTAAATAATAACTTATTAAGTTCTGATGCATTAACAAGCAATTGCAATGCTTTTGATTCTTGATAAGCCTGAGCTAAGGTGATTTTTGATTTGGAAAACGGGATTGCATGGGTAAATTTACTAGCTTGAATTGTTGTTAAACCAAATACCCGGGCGCAATCACGCAAAGCCTGCTTTGCAGCCAAAGTCCCAAAAGTCAATATCTGGGCCGCATGATCCATTCCATATTTTTCAAACATGTATTTAATGATTTCATCACGACGATTATCTGGGATATCAAGGTCGATATCTGGCATTTGAGCTCGAGCCGGATTTAAAAATCTTTCAAAAAGCAAATTATATTTTATAGGATCAACTTCTGTAATTGCCAAACTATATGCCACTAAAGAACCTGCTGCTGAGCCACGACCTGGTCCAGTAGTAATATCAACAGAATGAGCATAATTTATTACATCCCACACAATTAAGAAGTAGTCATCAAAACCCATCTGATCAATAATTTTTAGTTCATAATCTAGCCGTTTTTGATAAATTTCTGGGATTGTC
This sequence comes from Lactobacillus fornicalis, assembly GCF_055362665.1. NCBI lineage: Bacteria > Bacillati > Bacillota > Bacilli > Lactobacillales > Lactobacillaceae > Lactobacillus > Lactobacillus fornicalis. The sequence goes on along the minus strand of NZ_JBLTIM010000020.1, from coordinate 26,620 downwards.
TGTCCATTAAACCTCCTAGCAAGCCCCTTTTGAACTAACTGACGTAAATATTTTTTAGAATCTGGGGCAAAGCTTTGCTTATATTTAGGTAATTCTGGTTGAGTAAAAGTTACTGACGCCTTACATTCATCAGCTATTTTAGCTGCATTATGCAAAGCTGATAAAATGCCGCATTCATTATACGCAGATACTAATTCACCACTGGTGCGTAAATAATGAGAACCTTTTTGCAAGGCCAAACTAGAAGTATCAACTAATTTTTGTCCTTGTTCAATCGCTCTTAATGTTTTTACCAAAAAATGATCACTAGCTTGCAAATATTGAACATCTTCAGTTGCAGCTAGAGGTAAATTAAACTGTTTAGCCATGCTTTTCGCATAATCAATATATGGCTGATTTTTACCGGCATAGACTCCTAAATATAAATCACTAGAGCTGGGAATTATTTTTTGTAATTCACGAATAAAATCACTTCCCAGCTTTTCATTATTTTCAGCTAGATAGCGCAATTCACTAGTTATATTAGCTGGCACAATAAAAACTTGATCACTTAAATATTTGGCTAACTGCTTTAGAGTTAAAACTTTACGTTCATCGCCATTATCAGTTTTTAGATTGATTGCACTAGATAAACGTAATATATTTTTATAACCTTGGTTATTTTTAGCAATTGAAATTAAGTCATAACGATGCGCTTGGTCAACAATCCCATTAAGTCTGATTGTCATTCCAAGTAAAGGTTTTAAGTTAGCTTTTTGCGCAGCTAAATAAAAATCAACTAAGCCATATGTAACATTTATATCAGTTAATGCTAAACTACTATACCCTTTATCTACGGCATCTTTCACCAAATCATCAATTAAAATTGGACTTTTGAGCAGAGAAAAAGAACTCAGAGTTTGTAAACCTGAAACTTGCATCACGTGACCCCTTTCATTTATTCTAAGTATACCAAAAACTGGTATTATGTTTCATTTCCTTGTTTACAATTTCAAAATTTGATAAAATGCAAAGCGAAAGAAGGAGAGATTATGCGCTACATTATTTCAGCAATTTGGAGTACTATTTTTATGTCAATCATTGGTTTTATTGCTGCAGCATTAACTGAAACGCAATTTAACCCAATACAAGCAATTCGTGTAGGAATTGTATTTGGTTTGTTATTTGCTGTTATTATTCCTTTCATCGCAGCTAAATCATACAAGGGTAAAACCAAGTACAGTAAGATGTTATAATTATTGAATATAAAAAATAGGAGACGTAGAATGTTACGTCTCCTTTTATTTTTATTGAAACTCTTTAACTTTTTCAATCTTTACTTGATATTCTGGTTTATAACGAATTGCCCAATCTTTCGTTATAATTTTATCAATAAGTTCTTCTCGATAAGTTGCTTCATATTTTTGACCTTTGAAAGTAAAGGCTAGTGTGTACCAGATAGTATTGGTAAAAGCCCTTTGATTCCTAACAAATGGCTTGGCAACTTTTATTTCATGAGTATTAATATTTTGTTTTTTCAAAGCTAATTCAATTTCTGCATAGGCAACCTTCGTATCATGCTCTTCTTGAAAAGACAAATAACTTAAATAAATACCACCTAAAATTAACAAATTAAATAAAAGTGTTAAAATCTACACCATCAAAGGGTGCTTTTGTCCAAAGTTTTTCATAGTTATACCTACTTTAGATGTTCAATCTTTTCAGTTTTTAAACTGTACCAATCAAAGTGTCTTTTCCCAGATTTCTTGAAGCAAGCAAGGATATATTTTCTATCTTTATATTCATATGTTTGATAATAAACATTGGTTTCAGTATCTTCTTGCACCATATCCAGTGCTTGGGCTTGTGGTTTCTTTTCTGAAACCACTTGAGTAATTTGATAGTGAAAATATGCTGATTTAATCGAGGTTAAAATCTTAGGGCCAAAAAACATTAAGAAAACTATACTCCAAAATATAATTGCAGGAGTAATAAATGGATGTTTATGACAAAATGATATTACTTTCTTCATAAGCTTTCTCCCTAAAAAATCCCACTACTTCAAATTAATTATATCATGTAAGTGATTTCAAAACTAAAAAGACCACTTCATTGGAAGTGATCTTTTTATCTAATAAAATTTATAATATTGCTTAGTATCTACCTTAACTTCGCCACTAGTCAGATATTCAGTAAACATTTGTACATAATCTTTATCAAGCATCAGTTCAATTTTATCCATTGAATATGCAGGGTAAAAACCTCCACCCATAGCCCGATAATTATTTACTGCCAAATGATAAATATGGTCATCTTCGATTGGGTTTCCATGTAAAGTCAATTCTACTACTCTTTGCCCATGTGGCTTAGATAAATCAACTTCATAATGTAATGGATAAAAGACATCAAAATGATACAACTGTGGCTTAGGCTTAATATAACGATCAATGAAATGAATATTTCCTTCGTTATCTTTTTCAAGGAAAGTAGCAGTATGTTCTAAAATTTCTTTTAACTCTTTACCAGTTAACCTTACCTTACAAAGCTGATTAGCATATGGATAATTCAAAATAACTTCTCTCAAAGTTACTGTTTGATTGGTAAATCCACGTGCCTTTTCGCTCATAACAGCAGTTGCAGAAATATCAGCACCAGTAAAGTAAATTTGCATTTGTTGAAGCAGATTTATAAATGGTGCTCCTTTAGTTCTACCTTCAAAAGCGTTTTTAATTGGTGCTGGCTCAGATAAATGAGCAATTGGTTGATCAAGCCATGCTTGAGCTTTTTGGTCAACATCAGTTATATCTTTTACAATTTCTGAATCTGGTTCATAATCTTTAGTCTCAATTAAACTAGTTTCTAAATTGTTAATCTTAACACCATCACTAGTTTTATCCAAATCAATTACTACTTGCGCAACACATTCGCCTCGATATCCTGGTTGGACGATAGCAGTATTATTAACCACTAAGTTCAAGCGACGATGTTGATGACCAGTCAAAAACACATCAACTTCTGGAACTTCTGTTAAAATCTTGTAACCTTCGTTTTCACCATTATGTGGTTCAGTAGCTACTCCAGTAACGGGATCACTTTCAAAGCCCCCATGATACATTACAGCTAAAATATCAACGTCTTTTTTCAATTTAGGTGCTAATTTCTTTATTTGCTCAAAAGCTGAAACAAACTTTAACCCCTGAATATGTTCTTCTGGTTCCCAATGGGGAACATACTGGGTTGTAATTCCTAATAAACCGATTTTAACCCCATGACGTTCAATAATTTTGTATTCTTGACCAAAAGCAGGATTATCTGTATTTTCATCAAGAATATTATCATTTACAAAACTAGCTGTATTTTTTTCAATATAGTGCTTTAAATAATCCAAGCCAAAGTTAAAATCATGATTTCCTAAGCAGCGACCATCATATCCAATTTCATTATAAGCAGCAGTAAATTGATTGAGCCGTTTGAAACTAATATCTTTATGACAAAAACTTGCCAATGGAGAACCTTGCAAGCAGTCACCTGCATCAGTAACTACTACATTATCTGCACCCCATTTTTCTCTTTGCTTTTTAATAGCAGTTGAAACTCTACTCAAACTAATTGGTGCTTCATAATCATTTTTATCTTGATAATCTGTTGGTAATAAAAATCCATGCGTATCGCTAGTATGTAAGAAAACTAGTTTCATTGTTCAATAATACTTTCCTCTTTGTTTTTTTGTAAAAAAAAAGACACCGCAAATCAGGTGTCTATTAATTAGTCGTTGTTGTTAGCTTTTTTAACAACTTGACGACCCTTGTAGTAGCCGTTTGGTGAAACACGGTGGCTTAAACGGTATTCACCTGTAGTTGCATCGTAATGCATTGCAGGTACAGTTAACTTAATGTGACCACGACGTGAACGTTTCTTTTGTTTTGAAGTTTTTCTTGCAGGAACTGCCATTCGTTAACTCTCCTTTTTTGTAGTTTGAGACTGAAAAAGTCCAATAAGAATCAGACTTCGTTACTCACGTATTTCCATAATACTATTAGATAATGGATAAATCAAGTTATTCATTAATCTTCTTGTCGTTTTTTTTCTTAAAAAATCCCCATGCTCCTTTTTGGTCATTCTGACTCTTTTCTCCCATTAGCCATGATACTAATGCCCCTAAAAAAGCCATAATAACCAAGACTACAATTAACGGCAGTTTAGGTTTAACCACCAAAAAATTAATTGTAACTGGTTCCGTATTTAATAAAACAAAGATTATTAATAATAAACTTACTGCTAATCCAATAACTAAATTCTTTTGTTTATTCATATCCATTACTTTCTAGATCCAAAAATCATTGATAAATAATCACCAGCAGATGGGAATAAGTTATAAAGTTTAGCCATCGCTGCTAATGATAATGGTAGATTGAGCTCACGCTTATCACTACCAAAATAATGTACAACTTGCCAAGCAACATCATCAGGATCTAACATAAAAGATTGAACGTTGTGGACATAATCGCCAGTATGATCTGCTCTATTAAAGAAATTAGTATAAACAGGGCCTGGATTTACCGTCATTACTTTTACACCAAATGGTTTAAGTTCTAAGCGTAAAACATTTGAAAACTGAATAACTGCAGCTTTTGTAGCACTATACACTGCAGATTTAGTTGTTGGTATTTTTCCAGCCATCGAGCCAAAATTAATTACTTGACCTGATTTTTGATCAATCATCACTCTCGCAATTAATCTTGTGAAGTAAATTAACCCCAAGACATTAACCTGGAACATATTAGTTATAAGTTGCGGATTTTGATCAAAGAAATCATCAAAATCACCAAAGCCTGCTGCATTAACTAAGAAATCAATATGCTTAACGGCCACAATAATTTTTTTGAAAGTATCTTCAATTTGATTGGCTTTTCCCATATCAGTTGGATAAACCCAAACTTCAGCTCCTGATAATTCTTTGGCTTCAGCCGCTACTTCTAATAATTTTTCTTCACGACGAGCAATTAAAATTAAATTGGCACCTCTTTCTGCGGATTGCAAAGCAATTGAACGTCCCAATCCGCTTGATGCACCAGTAATAACAACAACTTTATTGCGTAATGAATTACTCATGATTTATCCTCTCATTGGAATATCAAAAACATCTAAATCATTTACTAATACTGTATTAGGGAATACTTTTTGCGCTTGTTTTTCCAAAATATGTGCTTTTGACCCTAAATAACGAGCTGACACATGAGTTAAAAATAAGCGCTTTACATTTGCCTTCTTAGCAATTTCAGCTGCTTGAGTAGCTGTTGAATGATAATATGCTTTAGCCATTTTACCTTCAGGTCCAGCAAAAGTTGATTCATGAACCAAAACATCTGCATCTTGGGCTAATTCAGCAATTGAAGGTGTAATCCGAGTATCATAAATAATTGTAACAATTCTACCCTTTTTTTCAGGTCCCAAAAAGTCTTTTCCATTTAGAACCCTTCCATCTTCTAACTCTACCACTTTTCCAGCTTTTAATTGACCTAAAATTGGCCCATTAGGTAAATGATATGGAGCTAGTTTATCCATTAATAATACACCAGGATGCGATTTTTCTACTACACGAAAGCCAAAACTTGCAACACGATGATCTAGCTTTTTGCAATATACGGAAAATTCTGCATTTTCAAAAATTTTTTGATCATCTTTCAATTCAACAAAATGAATTGGATAGCTAACTTTAGTTTTAGATATACGTAATGCTGTTGTAACAAATTGTTCAAGCCCCGCTGGACCATAAATAGTTAAAGGTCCTACATCTCCTTGAAAAGAACGAGTTGATAGCAAACCTGGTAAGCCAAAAATATGGTCGCCATGATTGTGGGAAATAAAAATTTTAGTAATTTTTCTTGGACGGATATTGGTACGTAAAATTTGATGTTGAGTTGCTTCCCCGACATCAAACAGCCAAATCTCATTCAGCTCGTCAAGCAACTTTAAAGCTAGACTAGAAACATTTCGCTGCTTAGATGGCTGCCCAGCTCCTGTTCCTAAAAATTGAATTTCCATTAATCATTCCCCTATCTAAAACTTTGCTTTTTTCAATATTTCATTTGTAATATAGCTGCTATAATACTTTGATCCTTCAATATTTGGATGTGTTTGATCACCATAAAACCAATCATTGTGGTTCTTGCTATAACTATACCAGTCAATTACTGATAAATTCTTATACTTTGCACTAGCTTTTGCAATCAAATCATTTACTGGTCCTTGCCATTGCCTGCTTGGAACATGAATACTTATCCAAAAAGCTTGCCTTTTAGGACCAATAATTTTCATCAAATGATCAACATCATTCATAGAAAAAGGCCCATTAGTTCCTAAACCTATTAAAACATTTTCAGCTAAAGCGCCTTGGCCTTTATATTGATCAAATAAGCCAATAGTCGGCACTAGCTGCCTTGAAACAGCTGCATCAATTAAAGCATTCGGCATTAATTGCTTAAGCACATCACTAGAACCAGCCATCACTGAATCCCCAATTGCCGTTACATGAACTTTTTGTGCTAATTGTAACTCAACCTGACTGATTCCATATTTTTCAAATTCCTTATTAACTGGTTTATTCTTGGCTGCCTGTTCTGCTTCTACGTATATTTTGGATTTACTTTCTTTTTTCTTGGTACTTTTAAATTTGTCAATTAACTGTTTATTTGACTTTTCTTGATTAGCCCTGTTTTTCTTAATTCTTTCAGCAAGCTGTGATTTATTTGCATTTACCACTTTAATAGCTGGCGATTTTATTAAGGCAATCGTTCCTAACGCTAAAATTAAAGCTGACATTCCAGTTGCAATTCTTAAATGAGCATTTTTTTCTGAATTTTTTAAATGAGCAATAAATATCCGAATACTCTCAAGACTAATTTTAGAAAATGGCTTTTCAATAAAGCGATAAGTCAATTCAGACAAGCCTAAAATTATAGCAAGCTCAATTAGCCGATATAAAACGGCATGATTTGCCATATCGGTAAACTTAGCTTCAAAAAAGACCATAACTGGGAATTGGTACAAATATATACCATAGCTTCTACTACCTATCCAATCAAAAATTTGATTTGTAAAAATTTGATTCCAATGACTGGCTGGGTGAGCTATTATTGCAACTAAAATTGTAGTAAACAAGCTAAATAAAAACATCCCACCACGATAGGCAAAGGCAGCCTGTGGATCCATAATTCTTGATAGAAATAACCAAAGCATTCCAAGCAAAGAAACTGCACCAGTAATATCAAGAATTATCCAATCATTTTTATTAATTTTGGGATTAAGATGTCTAATTGGCCAAACAAATGCTAAAGCAGCACCTAATCCTAACGCAAAGAATCTAGTATCTGTCCCATAATAAATTCTGCTAGTATCAACATTTGGCTGATATAAAATCGCCATCTCTAAAGCAGACAAGATACTAAAACCTATAACAATCCAAAAAGCACGATATCTTGTCTTACAAAACTTAATCAAGACCATCATTATTAAGGGCCAAAATACATAAAATTGTCCTTCAATCGACATGGTCCAAAGATGAGTAAATGGCGATACATTCCCGGCAAAACGTTCAAAATAACTCTGCCCATTAACTATTTGCCAAAAATTATAAATATTAAGCAAATTGGTTATAACAATCTGATTAAACTTGGCAAGAGTTTGTTGTTGAAACATTAATATATAAGCACCACTTGCCCATAATAATGTAATCAGCTGAGGATAAAGTCTTTTTAATCTTGATAAATAAAAGCGCTTATTATCGTAATAACCTTTTTTTTCATAACTAGCTAATATTTGGTCAGTTACCAAATATCCTGATAATACGAAAAAAATCGGCACACCAAGATACCCGCCAATAAAAGTATTGGGATCAAAATGATATAAAATAACCCCAATAACTGCTAATGCCCGAAGGCCTGAATACCCCTTTATAAAGCGATTTTTTCGCTGCATCCTTTCCAATCTCCCTTTTTATTGGACAAATTCAAAGGAAATGTCGCCAATTGTTACATCGTCTCCATCGACAGCTCCTTTGGCTCTAAGTGCATCATCAACACCCATATTTTTCAATTTTCTTGCTAAAAGCATAATACCATCTTGGTGTTCAATATTAGTTCTTTGAACCAAACGTTCAATTTTTGCACCAGTAACAACAAATTCATGTTCGCCAACACGTTCAACCTTAAAGCTTTCATCAACTTCAGGCTTAAATTTGTAGTTCTTTTCTTCAGTAGTTACTTCTTCCACTTCTTGACTAGCTTCAACTTCAGCCACTAAGTCTGCGGCCTTATTCATTAAAGGTTCAAGTCCTTGATGAGTTACACTAGAGATTTTAAAAATTGGCTCTTCAATTCCTAGCTCTTCTAATCCTTGTTTAAAATCTGCAAATTTTTCGTCACTACCTGGAATATCCATCTGTGAAGCCACAATAATCTCACGTTTTTTAGTTAAATCAGCAGTATAATTACTTAGTTCTTTACGAATAATCTTATAATCTTCAACTGCATCTCGACCATTATTAGGATCCATAGAAACTAAATGTAAAATAACCTTAGTTCTTTCAACGTGACGCAAAAACTGAATTCCTAAGCCGACACCTTGACTGGCCCCTTCAATTAAACCTGGAAGATCGGCCATTGAAAAATCTCGACCATCATTTAAAACAACCATTCCTAAATTTGGTGTTAAAGTTGTAAATTCATAAGCCGCAATTTTTGGTTTTGCCTTGGTAACAACTGAAAGAAGTGTTGACTTACCAACAGATGGAAAACCAACTAAACCAACATCAGCTAAAACTTTAAGCTCAAGTTTTAGAGTTCTAAATTCGCCCGGTTCACCATTTTCTGCAATTTCAGGTGCAGTATTAACGCTAGTTGCAAAGTGAATATTTCCACGGCCACCTCGACCACCTTTAGCAACCACTAATTCCTGACCTTTTTTGGTCATATCACCAATGATTTCACCAGTAAAGAAGTCACTTACAACCGTACCAACTGGAACTTTTAAGTATAAGTCTTTAGCTCCTCGACCATATTGTGACTTAATTCGACCATTTTCACCATTATCAGCCTTAAACTTTCTACGATAACGAAAGTCCATTAAGGTTCTAAGTCCACTATCAGCAACAAAAATTATACTACCGCCTCGGCCACCATCACCACCAGCTGGTCCACCATTAGGAACATATTTTTCATGACGAAAAGCGACCATACCATCGCCACCTTTACCAGCTTGGACTTCAATTTTAGTTTGATCAACAAAAGTTGGCATAATTTCCCTTCTTTCTAAAATCAATTTCAACTAATTAAACATACCATATTGACAAAGCAAATTAAATAAAATCTTCAAAAAAACTATAAAGTTAACTTTACAGATTGAGCCTGTGGTAAGGTTAAGCCTGCATCTTGTAACTCCTCAACAGACGCATCCTTAATTTTTTTCAATGAGCCAAATTTCTTAAGTAGTTTATTACGACTTTTAGGTCCTATTCCCTTAATTCCATCTAATTTACTTGCAAGTGAATTCTTAGCATGTGTTTGTCTATGAAAAGTAATCGCAAACCTATGAACTTCATCTTGAATTCTTGTCATTAGATAAAACCCTTCTGATTTAGGATTCATCGGGATAAGTTCTAAAGGTTTACCATTAATTGGATCACCAAAAATTAAATGATTGGTGTGGTGATGATTATCTTTAACCATACCAGCAACAGGAATATCACAATTTAGTTCATTGCGCAAAACATCTAGACACGCATCTACCTGTATCTGACCACCATCCATTAAAATTAAATCTGGCAATTGAGAATGTTCTTTCAACATTCTGCTATATCGACGTCTTACGACTTCACGTGTATTCCCAACTTCATCAGCACCATTTTGATGTTCAACTTCACCTTTTAATTTATATTTACGATAAGCAGTCTTGAAAGGTTCTCCATCTTTAAAAACTACACAAGCGGAAACTGGATCTGTCCCTTGAATATGGGAATGGTCAAAACTCTCTATGATATGACCGTATGGCAGACCCAAAGCTTGAAAGATTTCTGCTTGAGCTCCTTTAGTTTTACGATTTCCCAACTCAAGAAGCCGGAACTTTTCATCTAATTTAAGTTTGGCATTATCTTTAGCCATTTTAAGTAAATCACGTTTTGTTCCGCGTTGTGGAGTCCGAACCTTTACACCAAGGACTTCACTTAAATTATCATTATCTAACCCTTCAGGAACAAGAACTTCTCTAGGTAAAATTCGATTCTTCTGATTATAAAATTGAACAATAAAAGACATAAATTCATCTTTAGGATCTGATAAGTCCATCAAAGGGAACATTTTAGTTTCTCGCCGCAAAAGTTTAGCTTGCCTCAAAAAGAATATTTGAACAGATATCCAACTTTTATCTACATAAAAATTGAAGATATCACGTTGAGTATGATCGTTAGAGATAATCTTTTGTTTTTCAACAGTTTGTTCAATATATCTTAATTGATCTCTTATTTCAGCAGCTCGTTCAAATTCCAAATTACCACTTGCAATTTGCATCTTTTCTGTTAATTCTTGCTTCACCTGAGTGATATCACCATTTAAAAAACGCTTTATTTTTGCTATTTGTGCTTCATATTTGCTACGCGGAACTTCTTGAAAACATGCACCTAAACACTGCCCCATATGATAATACAGGCAAGGTCGGCCTTGATGACCATTGCAACGTCTTAATGGCCAAACCTTTTGAATAAAACGCAATGTTGCTTGGGCGGCATAAACATTTGGATAAGGTCCAAAATAATAACCATTATCTTTATGAACAATTGAAGTTAAGCGTGTTTGAGGATCTTTTTCATTAGTTATTTCAATGTAAGGATAGCCAGTACCTTGCTTTAATTGAACATTGTAATAAGGTTGATATTTTTTTATCAGCGTTATTTCGAGCAAAAAAGATTCTTTATCAGATGTTACTGTAATAATATCAAAATCAGCAATTTCTTTAACTAATTCAGCTCTTCGGCCAACTTGCTTACTTTTAAAATATGAACGAACCCGATTTTTTAAATTTTTAGACTTACCAACATAAATAACAGTGCCATTGATATTTTTCATTAAGTAACAGCCTGGTTGTTCAGGTAATAACTTCAATTTATTTTCAATAAGTTGATTAGCCAAAAAATTCACTCCCTTTATATTCTACTTTTCTAGTCTAGCATGAAACTGCTTTAAAATGGCTTTTTATGTTTTACTTCCCTATAATTAAAAGTAAGATATAGGAAAAGGAGAATATTTATGACTGAATGGATGATTAGCTTAATCAATCAGTTTGGTTTTTGGGCAATATTATTTCTAATTGCACTTGAAAACGTCTTTCCTCCAATCCCTTCTGAAGTAATTCTTTCCTTTGGGGGATTTTTGACATTACATACGAAAATGTCATTATGGGAAGTAGTTCTTGCTTCAACAATTGGAAGCGTTCTTGGAGCATTAATATTATATTATATAGGTTCGCTTTTTACTGAAGTAAGACTAAAGAAATTAGTAAATAATAAATTTATCAAAATGCTTGGTTTTAAAGAAGATGACGTCAGTAAAACAATAGCTTGGTTTAACAAGCATGGAAAAGGGGCCATTTTCTATGGACGATTTGTACCGATAATTAGAAGTTTAATTTCAATTCCAGCTGGAACTGCACAAGTTAAATTGTCGTTGTTCGTTGGACTTACTTTTTTAGGATCATTAATTTGGAACACAGTCTTATCTTCTCTTGGTTTTTACTTTGGTTCCAAGTGGGATATCGTTGTTCAAATAATTGATGATTATGCAATTTTATGTGCTGGTTTATTAGTTATTGCCTTTGGAATTGGTTGCGTATATTGGTATAAAAAGAGAATAAAGAAGTAATTATAAAAGAGGTGTCTGTTACCTGATAAAGTGGCAGACACCTCTTTTATTTATTTTTTAAATTTAAATATTCCATATATTGCTGCAACTAAGGCAGAAAATCCCAACAAAGTTGGTATCCAACTAAAAGTATACTTTTCTTGTTTTTGATTTTTGGAAGCAACCGACTTATTTGGTTGTTTCAATCCTTTTATATGCTTAGGTGCTTTATTCATAATTGGATTTGCAATAGTCTTATTTTTCTTTTTTTCAGTTACTTGCTTATCAGTTTTTGTATTAGTTATTAAAAAAGTAATCAAGCTTTTATTAATAGTTTTATCAACATCATTCAAACTACTATTAATTGGATTGGATTCACTACTACTTGCACTAGTACTTGATTCACCTGAGCTCACTTCACTACTTACACTAGTACTTGGTTCGCTTGTGCTTGCTTCACTGCTTTCACTACTGCTTGGTTCACTTGAGCTCGCTTCGCTACTTGCACTACTACTGCTTGGTTCACTTGAGCTCGCTTCGCTACTTGCACTACTACTGGATTCACTTGAGCTCGTTTCACTGCCTGCACTAGTACTTGGTTTGCTTGTGCTTGCTTCACTGCTTGCACTACTGCTTGGTTCACTTGAGCTCGTTTCACTGCTTGCACTACTGCTAGATTCACTTGAGCTCGTTTCGCTACTTGCACTGCTGCTTGGTTCGCTTGTGTTTGCTTCACTACTTGCACTACTGCTGGATTCGCTTGAGCTCGTTTCACTGCCTGCACTACTGCTTGGTTCACTTGAGCTCGTTTCGCTACTTGCACTGCTGCTTGGTTCGCTTGTGCTTGCTTCACTGCTTGCACTACTGCTAGATTCACTTGAGCTCGTTTCGCTACTTGCACTGCTGCTTGGTTCGCTTGTGTTTGCTTCACTACTTGCGCTACTGCTGGATTCACTTGAGCTCGTTTCGCTACTTGCACTGCTGCTTGGTTCGCTTGTGCTTGCTTCACTACTTGCACTACTGCTGGATTCGCTTAAGCTCGTTTCACTGCCTGCACTACTGCTTGGTTCACTTGAGCTCGCTTCACTACTTTCATTACCACTTGATTCACTCGAGCCAAATGGTTGAAGCGCACCATCATCTTCCATTGAAGCCTCGGGACTAGTTTCTGCTTCTTTGGCAACACTTTCACTCTGTGATACTTCTTTAGTTGAACTTGTTTTTCTACCAATACTATCAGGATCTATAGTTTCATCTACTATTCCTGAATCTTTAACATATAAATATTTATTTACAAAGTTCAAACCATCAACTGAACTTCTAAATGTATAAATACCATTTGCAATTGAACCTAAACTTACCAATTGACTGTCAACTTTAACTGTTTTAATAACTTGGTTTCCATCTTTTACATATAATGTACTACCATTAATTGCATCAAAATTAGAATCAGCAATTCTTAAAGTTATATCACTTGTTAAACCAGCTTTTGCCAAAGTTTGATTTGTAACTAACATGCCTTGAGAAGCTAGTAAATTATCAGTTAATCCCAATTTAGAAATTAATGTATTAACTTTAGTAGCACTATCAATCAAATCATCTGGGACAACCTGATAAATCATTGCTACTGCAGGTAAATTATATACATTACTTTCAAGTGTCGTATCTATTTTTTCATTAATAGTTTGCCAATATGGAGCAACATTAAGACCATATTTATCTTTATAAACTCTAACCCAATCATCTGGTATATATTTAAATTTTAAACCTTTTCTTGCAGCTTCTTTATAGTAAATATTGAAGTTACGGAAGGCATCCATCCCTTTTAAGTTATATGCCAGATTCATCCAAAAATGTAATCTTCCAAAAAAGTTTAGTCCATTAAAATCTTTTCCAGATTTTACTTGTTTAATAAAATCATTAACACTGGCAAACTTTTGACCATATAATAACCATGATTTTTTCTCAAAATTATCTTTTTCATATTCAAGTTGATATAAAGTCCCAAAAATATTGTTAAATGAATCTCGAATCCATAATCCATCACTTGGTATTTCATATCCATGACCTATTTCATGAAGTGGTAACCAATTTATACTTAGGTAGGCACTAACACTTTTACCATTTTGTGCCGTGAGCCTACCTGAATAATAACCCGCACCTGATCCTGTTTGATCCGACATTACGAAATATTTTCCCTTGACGTTCTTATCAGGATTATCATTATAATCATATCCAGTCAAATAGTTATATAGTTTAAAAACCTGGTTATCATATTGATCAATAAGTTGTTTAATATCTGTTTTAGCTACAAGATTATAGTCACTTAGCGGAACTAAAATATTAATATTATTCGCTTCGATTAGTGCAAATGCAGCTCTTGTTTTTTGCCACTGCTTTAAAACATCTGTCTGACTATTCGTAGCAGTAAAAGTTGGTAAAGCTGGCGCAACACCACTCACTAACTCATACTCTAATTTAGGTTGAACAGAAGTAGCATTTGATTGAGGGGTTTTCAAAAAGACCACAGCATCATCTCTGGTAGCAGTTATTTCAACCCAATCACTTCCAACAGATGTTGATTTAATTTCTGCTGAAGCATAGCCTACTAATTCAACATTTACCTGCCCTTTATAATTATCATTAACTTGTCGAATTTTTATAGTACTTCCTTCAGTCAAAATAATTCCTAAAGGCTGTCTATCTTGGGAGGTTCCCATTTGTCTACCTTCAGCATTGCTATCTGATTGAGTCGGTAATACATAAAAACTTTTGCTTTGAACTTGATCCTTTTTTATTGAAGTTAAATCTGCAGCTTCATCAAATAAGCGATTAGCGGTTGCTAATCTTTGTTTAATTATACTTTTTTGTTCGGCAGTTAATCCTGTTGAAAGAATAAAATTTAACTTAATAGCACTAATCTGCTCTTTTGATGCTTTTGTAGATAATTCATCATCTTTATCTGAAGTAAATAAAGTATTAAGTTGGGTCTGTAAATTTTCAAAATTTGTTTGGTTACTAATCTCTCCTGCCCCAGTATATTCATAATAAAAGGTAGATACCGAAAAGCTCGATCTAAATTTCATAGATGAAATCAATCTAGTTGGTTCTGCGTGATAAATTGCAATTTTATCACCTTTTTTTAAAGTAAAATTTTCATTGAACTTAACACCTTTATTACCAATAAAATCTTTTTCATAAATAACTTTATTATCACGTATTACCTTCACAAAAGCATAATTTCTATTTTTCCAATATACGTGTGGTGCTACACCAGTTGCAACCACATTTAAATTACTTCCATTAATTTCAATTGTGGCAAATTTAGTATCACCTAAGCCCTTAAAAGTCCAGCTATAAACTTGTGACTGCTGATCAGTCTGAGAGGAAGAAGTACTGGCTGCTTTAACCAATTGTGATGCATTCCCAACACTTAACAAACTAGCAGCAACAGCTGAACTTATTAAAATTTTTTTCTTAAAATCCCTTTTTTTAAAAAACTCTTTTTTCATGTTATAACCTCTTTTTCCTCTAATACAATCAAAATTATAGCAAATAGCTTGAGCTTTTACACTTTCAAACTAGCTTAAAAAGATATTAAACGTTATAATATATAAATAAATTTTTTCAATTTTAATGAGGTGAGGTTTATCAATGAATATTTTTAGAAAAGAAAGCATTAATAAATACCTAGCCCAAGATCATAAATTTAGTAAAACGCTAACTGCTAAAGATTTAATTTCTTTAGGTGTTGGTGCAGTTATCGGGACTGGAATTTTTATTCTACCTGGAACTGTAGCTGCTAATTATGCTGGGCCTGGTGTGACCCTGTCATTTTTACTTGCTGCATTAGTATGTGTTCTTAGCGCTATGTCATATGCTGAATTTAGTTCAACTATGCCTGTTGCTGGGAGTGCATATTCATATGGAAATATTATTTATGGTGAAATTATTGGCTGGATATTAGGTTGGGCCTTAATTTTGGAATATATGTTAGCCGTTGCTGCAGTTGCAGCCGGTTGGTCAAGCTATTTTCAATCATTCTTAGCGCCATTTAATATTAAATTACCAGCTGCATTTGTAAGTTCTTTTAATCCAAGCAAGGGAACTTATGTTGACATAATTGCTATTGGGATTGTTTTATTAATTACACTCTTATTGTCTCGTGGAATGCGGGATTCTGTAAAAATTAATAATTTTGCTGTTATTCTAAAAATTGCAATTATAGTTTTATTTATAATTGTTGGTGCCAACTTTATTAAACCAGCCAATTATCAACCATTTCTTCCATATCATTTTTCTGGAGTAATAAAAGGTGCAACTACTGTATTCTTTGCCTTTCTAGGTTTTGATTGTGTATCAAGTTCCGCTGCGGAAGTTAAAAATCCTCAAAAAAATATGCCCCTTGGCATTATTGGTACTTTATTAATTGCAACCCTATTTTATATGGGAGTTTCAATTGTACTTACAGGAATGGTTAACTATAAAGCACTTGATGTAGCAAATCCCGTGGCTTTCGCTTTACAATTCGCTCATCAAGACTGGATTGCCCAACTCCTCTCATTTGGAGCGCTAGTAGGTATGGCAACTATGATGTTAACTATGATTTATGCGAGTTCTAGATTGGTATATGCAATGGCACGTGATGGTCTTTTACCACAATCACTTGCTAAATTATCAACAAAAAATAAAACCCCTCAGCTTAGTTTGTGGGTGGTTGCTATTGTTATTAGTTTAGGAGCTGGAGTTTTTTCTGTAGATCAATTAACTAGCCTGGTAAACTTTGGCACTTTATTGGCATTTACATTTGTTTCATTTGGAATCTTGCCACTTAGAAAAAGAAAAGATCTGCCAAATAATGGATACCAAATGCCAGGATACCCTGTTTTACCAATTCTTTCTGGATTAATTTGTCTATATTTATTAACCCAACTTAATATTGATGTTTATATTATGGCAGCAATCTGGTTTAGTTTGGGAATAATTATCTATTTCTTATATGGTTATAAACACAGTCTATTAAATAAAAATTAGTGAAATCGTTCTTATTTCAACTACTATCATGTATAATGATAGTAGTTTTTTTATGAAAGGTTACCAAAATGAAGAACATTTACTTTAATCACGATGGAAATACAGACGATTTAGTTTCTTTACTTTTACTTTTACAAGCTCCAGATATCAACTTAATTGGAGTCAGTGCCATTGATGGCGATGGTGATGTGATTGCATCATGCGAAGCTAGCAGAAAAATTATTGATCGTTTCAATACTTTCAACCATCAATTAGAAGTAGCTATGTCTAATTCACGTGCCCATCACCAATTCCCAGAAGAATGGCGTCAAAGCACCTTTACATTTAACAGCTTTCCGATTTTGAATGAACATGGCACAATTAATACACCAGCCGCTAAAAATCCTGCTCATATTGATATGGCCGAAAAAATTATGGCTCAAACTGAAAAGACAACTTTAATAATGACTGGTCCGATAACGGATTTAGCTCGGGCTCTTGATTATGAACCAAACCTTGAAAATAAAATTGATAAATTATATTGGATGGGTGGTTCATTAGACGGTCATGGAAATGTATTTGTTCCTTATTATGACACAACTCAAGAATGGAACGCTTTTTGGGATCCAGAAGCAGTTGAACGTGTTTGGAATTCAAATATTGACATTCAGATGGTTGGCCTCGAAAGCACTGAAGAAATTCCATTAAATGAAGAGCTTAAACAACATTTTGCTAGTTTACGACGTTATCCTGCAATGGATTTAATTGGGTTAGGCTATAGTTTAATCATTTCTTCTCAACCTGGTAATCAATATTATTTATGGGATGTCTTAACTACTTTATCAGCCCTTTATCCTGATTTAGTCGAAACTCGAAAAGCCAAATCATATGTTCTGACCCAAGGTGCAGCTGCTGGACGCTTAGTTGAATCTGAACAAGGACGTCCAATGACTTTAGTTACTAAGGCAGATAAGAAAAAGTTTTTTGAAAAATTTGATGAGTTAGCATTAAGTGCTAAATTTAAGTAAAAAATAGGATTGGTTAAACCCAATCCTATTTTTTATTCATTATCTTGAATAATAATATGATGTGAAAAGATATACGCACAAACCAAAACGAAAACAACAAAGATAGAAGTTAAAATAATTGCCATAAACAGCCCACCTTTTTTATATATCTATAATCATCTTATCATGTTTTCGCTTTCAATGTCCAAAGATACGCTTCTTACACTAAATTTCTGGCCCTTTCCACCCAGCATTAAGCAAATGAACTCGATCCTTTTTTTGATACCAATCACAAGCGAAATTAACAAAGTCCTGTAAATTAAAAATCAAAATCTGACCTGCAGGTAAATTTGCAATCTTAACAGGATATTTTTGTAAAAAATGAGTTCCTAAATCTTCATAATCATGATATTTATTTAATTCCACATTATTGAAGCTTACCCAAACTTTTTCACCTGCAATTAATACAGGGGCCTTTTCTTGAATTAGAGGCCGTGATATTTCTGATTCTGCCAAGTAAGGTGCTAAACATGTTTCAAAATTTGTACCTAAACACACCACTTTGGCGTTCAATCTCAGTAAATGTCCTAAAACCCCTTGTTTCCCAAATGGCAAATCAAAAGTATGGGGCTTTACAATTGTTTCTTTGTCTTTCCCCCATGCTGAAAAAGAATAAATTGGATGATTGTCACGTAAAACTTCCTTTTGCATTCGAAAGTATTCCATAAAAGAATCTAACCCTGTTACTGGAGTAGCTTCAGAATCAAATGCTGGCATTTTTTTCATAATTTTTTCTTTTAACTCTGCCCTAACTTGTGGTTCTTTCAAATGTAAGCTAAAACTTGGCAAAATAATATTGCCATCTTTAACTAATAACTTCAGAGCGGAAAAAAGAGACTGTTGTTTCCCTGGAAAAATTCCCAGTGCAGACATCCGTAAATTTACTAACAAAGTGTCAGTAGAACTTATCCCCATTTCTTTTAACGATTGGGCTAAATCTGTATCAGAATAAATTAATTCTCTATCTTCTTCCATAATTTTTCCTCTGCTTGTTAGAAAACATTTACTTTTTAAGAATACTTTGGCAAAAAGTACGGTTTTCTTGTGAAAATCCAATATAAATAAAAATGTATATCTTCTTGTAAAATTTATCTGTTTTTATTTTACCAGTCTACACCCAAAAACACTAAAAAGTGGTTTATACCAAAGCTATTTTTTCTCAATTATATATCTTTATTTTGTAAAGCGATTACAAACTAACAACTGCAAGGTTTCAGAAATTGGTCTAGTCATAATTCTTGCTAATTTATCATAAGGTTTATGTCAATATTTGAAAAATTGGTTAGCTTTTTCTAGCTATTAGTATATAATCAGTAACAGATTGATTTTGGAGGCGAAAATATGCCTAATTTATTATTAATTAGTCATGGAAGCTACGCCAAGGCAACTTTAAGCAGTTGTGAAATGATTCTTGGCCAGTTAAAAAATATAAAAGCAATCGAATTTAAGCAAACCATGAATCAGGATGATTTACTTAAAGCAATCGAAATTGCAGCGCAAACATTTACAAAATTAGATGCAATTATTGTAGATTTTACTGGAGGAACTCCGGCAAATACTGCAATTAGGTTTCAAGCTCAACATCCAGAAGTAAAGATATATACAGGTTTATCTTTTGCCTTACTTTTGGCAGTTGCAAGTGGAACTCCATTCTCTGATGCATATAAACAAGTAGCACAAACAAGTGGCTTATTAGGAGAAAAAAAGCCGGAAGAAAAAACCAAGGTTAGCACTATAACTAAAAGTACCACTCAAAAAACTGCTATGTTTATTCGAATTGATGAACGTTTAATTCATGGACAAGTTGCGACTATGTGGACTAATGCTTTAAAACTAACAAGATTAATGGTAATTGATGATCAAATTGTTAAAAGTCCCATTCAAAAAACTGCTCTTAAAACAGCTTGCCCTAATGGTATTCATTTAAGTATCCTAACAGCCGCAGGAGCAGCTAAAAGAATCAAACAAGGACAATATCAAGGGCAAACAGTTTTAATTTTAGTAAAAAGACCTGCGATTTTAAAGCAACTAGTTGATTTGGGAGTTAAGTTACCAGAAATCAATGTTGGGAATATGTCAACCAAGGAAGGATCTCAGCAAGTCGCAAAAAGTGTCGCTGTAACAGATAGTGATATTGCAGATTTTAAATACTTAGAAGACAAAGGACTAACTATATATCATCAAATGATACCTAGTGAAGCACGAGAAGATTTTATGAACTTACTTAAAAGTAACGAAATTGGAGGACAAAATTAATGATTGCATGGTGGCAAATTATTCTATTAACAGCCTTAGCTTTTTGGATGATATTAGATCAGCTTACTTTAGTAACAATTAACTCCCCTCTTTTAATTGGAATGATTTCCGGAATTATAATGGGAGACATAAAAACAGGTCTAGTTGTCGGCTCAACACTACAATTAATGGTTCTCGGTGTTTCAACATATGGTGGAGCAAGTATGCCTGATTTTATGACAGGTGCAATAGTGGGAACAGTTTATGCTGTTTTAACAAACAAAGGTACTCAATTTGCTATTGGCCTAGCAGTTCCAGTTGGCTTATTAATGGTACAACTTGATGTTTTAGCACGATTTTTTAATACAATTTTTCAACATAAAATGGATCAAGCTATCAAAAATAACAATACAAAAGTGGCAAGTCGCAATGCTTACTTAGGTTTTCTATCTTGGGGCTTATCCAGAGCAATTCCTGTTTTTATTTTATTAGTAATCGGCAATGATATTGTCAAAACAATTTTACGTGTTGTTCCAGTTTGGTTAACAAATGGGCTCAAAGTTTCTGGTGGAATTTTGCCAGTTGTGGGGATTGCTATTTTATTACGCTACTTACCAACAAAAAAATTTATTTCATATTTGATAATTGGTTTCTTAGCTGCAGCCTATCTAAAAATGCCAATGCTAGGTGTAGCTTTGCTCGGTGCTGCACTAGCAATTTTGAATTACAAACGAGAAAATACCCCTACAATGCAAACAAACACTACAAGTTATGAAAATGCGGAGGGTGAATATGAAGACTAATACTAAATTAACAAAAAAAGATTTATTTCAAGCAAATTGGCGCTGGCTTTGGGCAAGTCAATTATCTTGGAACTATGAAAAAATGATGGCACCAGGATATTTCTATACTGTATTACCATTTTTAAAAAGATTCTATCAAGATGACGAACTTGTAGATATGATGAAAATGCATTCTCAATTTTTTAATACGAATGCTTTTACTGGCCCATTTATTATCGGAATGGATTTAGCAATTGAAGAACATCAAGGTTACAAAGCAAAAGAAACTGTTGCTGGTATTAAAACTGGATTAATGGGGCCACTTGCAGGGGTTGGTGATACAATATTTGGAGTAATCATCCCAACTATTTGTGGATCAATTGGAGCATACATGGGGCTGAAAGGAAATGCTTTAGGAGCTATTATCTGGTTATTGGTAAATATTTTTATTTTATTTGCAAGATTTGCAATTTTACCAATGGGTTACTACCAAGGAGAAAAATTAATTAATTCCGCCGAAGGGAAGTTAAATGCCGTTACTGACTCCGCAATTTTGCTTGGTGTAACAGTTGTTGGCGCATTAATTCCAACGGTAATTAAAGCAGATGTTCCATTTGTCTTTTCTGCTGGAAAAGTAACCTTAAAATTGCAAACTGTTTTAAACCAAATTATGCCTTCTCTAATTCCAGTATTATTAGTAGCATTTGTTTACTGGCTTTTAGGCAGAAAAAAGATGACTTCCACAAAAGTAATTTTATTTGTATTAGTTTTAGGAATTATTTTAAGTTATTTTCACATCTTAGGAGCATAGTTTTCATAGAAAACTCCTATAACGCAAAAAAGTTGATAATCTTGGTTATATAAAACCTTGATATATCAACTTTTTTATTTTCAACTTTTATCAAAAGTTAGTTTTTTTCTAGACACTTTCTAACAAAATATTCTATTAATCATTTTTCCCTCGCTTATAAGCTGCCTTTACCTGTGCAAATGTCGTTTCTCGCCCATTTTGTACTAAAGTTGCTCCTACTTCAGCCATACCATCAGCTATTGCCGATAGCCATCTAAAAATTGAAACTTCTGCAAAGAACAAAACAAATAATAAGAATATCGATCTACCTGAAATCATGGTTAGTGCGAAGAAATGATGGAAGAATACAATCGATACAACAATTGTAAAGAAAGCTATAACCATTACCCCTAACCTGAATTGATTTAAAGGTTCAGAAATATGATATAAAACCATCATCCCCACAGCAACTAATACCATAGTTGCAGTAGTTGATAAGTCTTTATGTCCTAAATCTAGTGCCATATTAGCTGCAATCCAAACCCATACAGCCAACATGTCCGTTAAGCCCCCTGGAATTGATTTAGATAAAACATTGGCAATAAAATTACCACGAATAATATTATGATTACTTTCTAAAGCCAATAAAAATGACGGCAGGCCAATTGTAAAGGCACTAATCAACGTTATTTGTGATGGACGCAAAGGATAATTTACAGTCAACATTAATGAAATTATTGACATTAAAAATGAAAAGATATTTTTAACAAGAAATAGACTTGCACTTCGTTCAATGTTATTAACAACTCGTCTACCTTCATTAACAACATCTGGCATTTTTGCAAAATTTGAATCAAGCAACACTACCTGAGAAGCTTGCACAGCTGCAGAATTACCTGAAGCCATAGCAATAGAACAATCTGCTTCTTTCATTGCTAAAATATCATTGACTCCATCACCTGTCATAGCAACAGTTTTGCCAACTTCTTTAAGTGCTAAAATCAGATTCTTTTTTTGGTCAGGTTTAACTCTCCCAAATACAGTGTATTCTTTTACTGCATCTTTATATTCACCATTAAATTTTGATAAATCTATATATTTCTCAGAATTTCTAATTCCTGCTTCTCTAGCAACTCGAGAAACTGTAACAGGATTATCACCTGAAATCACTTTAATATCAACGCCTTGTTTCGCAAAATATTTAAAAGTTGCTGGTGCTTCTTTGCGAATAGGATTATTAATTAAAATATAACCCAATACAGATACAGATTCTGTTAAAGGAGAGTTTTCAGAAATTTCTTTGGGATATTTAGCAAAAACTACTACTCGATATCCAGATTCAACATATGCTTGAAATTCTGGAAGATACTTTTCAAAATCAGCTCGCAATACCATTTCTGGGGCGCCTAACACTAAACTATATTTTTCAAAAACTGCTGCGGAATATTTATTCACAGAAGTAAACGGAACAATCAGCTTAGCTTTTTGAAATAAGCGTGTCTTAAATTTTTCACTTACTGCCTTCATTGTTTCATTATCAACTGGCATATTACCAGAAAAGTCAGCTAAGTATTTATTTAAATCACTACTTGTTACATTATTACTGGTAATTGCTTTTTGTACTGTCATGACCGGTTCAGTAATTGTCCCAGTTTTATCTACACAAAGAACGTTTACTCGGGCTAAAGTTTCCACACTTTTCATATTATGTAGCATTACCTGTCTTCGTGCTAACCTTGTTGCAGCCATAGCTAATGCAATGGTAGTCAATAAGTATAACCCCTCTGGAATCATTCCAATAATTGCAGCTTCCATAGAAGTAATACTATCTGCTAAACCAGCATGATTGAGGAAATAACTTTGAGAAAATAGTGCTATCCCCAAAGGAATAATGATGATACCAACCCACTTGATAATTTTATTAATGGAACGAACCATTTCACTTTGTTCAACTGATTTCATAGCCTTAGCTTCAAGAGTTAATTTAGCTATATAAGATTCATTACCAACTTTTTCTAGTTGCATATAAATCTCCCCAGAAACTAGGAAGCTTCCAGACATTAACTCTGAACCAATAGTTTTCTTAATTTCATCAGCTTCACCCGTAAGCAATGCCTCATTAACTCTTGCTTCACCAGCTAAAACTCTACCATCAGCAGGGATTTGATCACCTGTTTTCAAAATAACGACATCATCTTGCACTAATTTTTCAATTGGTTGTCGTATTTTTTTCCCATCGCGAATAACAAGAACTTCAGCTTCATTCATTACTGTCAATTTGGATAAAACATGCTTTGCACGGATTTCCTGAACTATCCCAATGATAGTATTAGCAATGATAACTGGCAAAAAAGATAAATCACGATAAGAGCCAACTACTATTAACAATCCAGCCAAAATCGCAAAAATCAAATTAAAGTAAGTAAAAGTGTTTTCGGCAATAATTTGCCAATTAGACTTAAACTGATTATCAGTTGCCTCATTAACTAATCCTTGCTTTATTCTCTTACTAACTTCAGGAGTAGTTAACCCAATATCCAAATCTATATGTTGCTTCACTGCCATCTTGTTCTCCTTAAACATGATTTTAGATAATTATATCATGTTCCAGGATTAAAGTAGGTGTATACCACCTGCCTCACATTCTTTTATTGTTTTTTCAGGCCATACACTAACTTGTACTTCACCAATATGAGCTTTTTTCAAAAGCAACATACAAAATCTGGATTGACCAATCCCTCCACCAATTGTGTAAGGTAATTCGCCATCCATCAGCATTTTATGGAATGGCAGTTCTAATCTATCTAAAGTATCAGTTAGAGTAAGTTGTCGTTTCAAGGCTTCTTCATCAACTCTAATTCCCATTGAAGAAACTTCAAATGCACATTTTAGAACTGGGTTCCAAAATAACAAATCACCATTTAATTTCCAATCATCATAATCTGGTGCTCGAAGGTCATGTGGTTCACCAGTCAATGGTAACTTACCACCAATATGCATAACAAACACAGCTTTATATTCTTCACAAATTTTATCTTCGCGTTCTTTAGCAGTAAGTTCTGGCCAACGAGCTTCTAATTCTTCACTAGTTACAAAATAAATATCTTCCGGAAATTCAAAAATATCTCCATATTTTTTAGTGACCTTCTTACCAGTTATTTTCATTGCCGAATAAATATCTTTAACAGTCTTCTTCAAGAACTCAGTTGTCCGATCTTCTTTAGCAATAATTTTTTCCCAATCCCATTGATCAACATAAATTGAATGTAGATTATCTGTATCCTCATCTCGACGAATTGCATTCATGTTAGTGAAAAGACCTCCACCCATTTTAAAGCCATATCGCTTCAAGGCGAATCTTTTCCATTTAGCAAGTGAATGAACAATTTGCAAATCTTCATCAGGTTCTTCTTTAGTTTCAAACGCAACTGGACGTTCAACACCATTCAAGTTATCGTTAAAACCAGATGATTTTTTAACAAATAAAGGAGCTGTAACTCGAAGTAAGTTCAACTTTTCTGCTAATTCAATCTGAAAAATATCTCTAATATCACGAATTGCTTCTTCTGTTTCTCTTAAACTACGTGTTGCCTTATAATCAGCGGGAATAAATGTCTTCATAATTATTTCTCCTAAAAAATAAATTTGGAATGAAAAAGAGCCTTCCATCCCCAATTGTATAAGGGACGAAAGGCTCTTTCCGCGGTACCACCCAACTTGTCAAACAATGACCACTCTAAATCAGATGCAATCACATCTGTCCCGAGATAACGTTGGGGATTACGTCTTGGCCTACTGAATTCGACCTCGCAGCATAAAAAAGTGTTTTTCAAAAAATTCAGGGTCTGCTAACTTTCCACTAGCTGTCAGCTCACTGTAAGAATGAATTAATCTACTCGTCTTTTTGCTTTTAGTTATTGTTCATTTATTTATCAATTATTTAATCACGCATTAATTTAAAATGCAAGTATTATGCTGTAACTTTTTTTCGCTGTACCCGTTTTAATAAAATATCTGCATATTTTGCATTTAATCCATCATGATAATTAGCCAGAAAGACAAGTAAATCATGATAGTTTTGTAATGCAAGTTGCGCAGTATATTCATCAATGTTCATACTTGAGTGAACAGCTATACTCCCATATGTTCTCAATCGATCAAATAACCGCATAATTGTTGCCGGATAAACAGCATTTTGGCGCAAAGTTTTAATTTTTCCACTTAAACCAAAACCTTGATTCTCATCTGATACTAAATGTGCCTGTTCAACTAATAAAGCAGCTAACTTTTCCACATCACGTCTAATATTAAAAAACATCTCATTGTACTGCTTATTTTGATAAAAATTAGAAATTTTAGATATTTGTAGATTTACTTTTTCTAATAAGTGCGATTTTTTCACAAAATCAAAATTAAATTCTTTCATATTTCTTCTCCTTTTTAGCATCTCAGCTATATTATGCCAAAATGTGTAACCGCTTACTTATATACAAAAAGAAAAAAGTTAGGTTTACCCTAACTTCTCCAATTCACCACGTCGCTCTTTTATCATTTCATCTAAAACATCTAAGTCATGTAAATTTGCATATAATTTAACAAATCGTTTTGCAGTAGACCGATGATTATAAATTTGTTGCTTGTCCTTATGATGTGAGCGCCACTTCTGGTTTGCACGCTTTTGTGCTTCAGATGTTGCCATTTTTATTCCTCCAAAATAATGAATAGTAATTCTTCCCCAAATTATTGACTAGTCCAAATACTGAACTAGCTATTCATATATTAATTATATATCAGAAATCGCTTTCAGAAAGATAAATTTAAAATAAATCTATATCTTTATAAATTCTTGAGACCGTAAAATAGTTT